>UQHJ01000057.1 GCA_900540885.1 uncultured Prevotella sp. | reverse complement strand
AATAAGCCCCAAAGTCCTATTTTACGGGGCTTCGGGGAGGATTTTTATGCTCTTTTGTGTTTTACCGGACAGCAATACTTTATTATCTTCATTTCTTGCAATCTCTGACCAATTAGGATTAAAGTCGTTGTCAAAAGTCGTAGAATTTCTTTGCATATTTGCCTTTTGACGACTTCTATTTGCTTCACCTTTATTTAAGGCATAATTCGAAGCTATTTCTTGGATTTTTTCATTAGCCAAGAAGTTTGTATTTTCACCTACCTTGTATATATAAACAGATGATTTAACTATATGGTAGTCAGAATTTGAACTTAGGAAAGCACTTTCTTTCATTTTCATATCTTCCCGAATCTTATCTTCAGGACATGTACAACTGAAGAAATAAAAATAAACGATACTCTCAAAATATATAGTAATGTCACATTTAATTATACTTATCGCAAATACACAACATTTTTATCATCTCATTCATCTTTTGCATAATTATCTCACTCCACCAATCGCATTTGAGTATAAATCGTGCTGTGGGAACTTCTCGCAGCCGATATAGAGCGTGTCAAAGACATCGGTGCCGTCGGGAACGAAAATAACATCTACCATCTCTATTCTCAAAGCATAGATATGCGAAAGGGCGTAGAAGGACTTTGCGGCATTATTCGTACGTATCAGTATAGTTCTACTAATCAAGCTTTGCGTACAATTGTATGACTCAAGTTTTCTCTAAAAAAGGATTATGAGTATCCTTTTTTTAGAGAAAACTTGAATTGTATGAGCTATAAACTTTTTCAAATCTTACCATACAAACAAAACGCGATAGCACGCTATTACTGCGCACTACCGCGTTTTTATCAATCATATTTAATCCTTTACAGTATAACAGAGCTTATACAATGCCTTGTGCCATCATAGCCTTGGCCACCTTCAAGAAGCCTGCCACGTTAGCACCACGCACATAGTTGATGTAACCATCAGGCTGCGTGCCATACTTTACGCAGTTCTGGTGAATGTCGTTCATGATCATCTTCAAGCGTTCGTCCACCTGTTCGCGTGTCCAGCTCAAGCGCTCTGAGTTCTGGCTCATTTCCAAACCCGAAACGGCTACACCGCCCGCATTGGCAGCCTTGCCAGGAGCGTAAAGCAAACCTGCTTCTTGGAATATCTTGATAGCCTCAGGCGTTGAAGGCATATTGGCACCCTCGCTAACAGCTATCACGCCATTCGCCACAAGTTGACGTGCATCAGCCTCTTCTATTTCGTCCTGTGTAGCTGAGGGTAAAGCGATGTCAGCCTTTTCGCCCCAAGGACGTGCACCTTCTACATACTTCACACCATACTTATCAGCATATTCCTTGATGCGACCACGCTTCTCGTTCTTCAACTCCATTACGAAAGCTAACTTTTCGGCATCAATACCATCGGGATCGTAAATGTAACCATTAGAGTCGGACAAGGTAACAGGCACAGCCCCCAATTCAATCAACTTCTCTACCGTATACTGAGCAACATTGCCCGAACCGCTCACTAAGACGCGCTTGCCAGCCAATTCGATGCCACGAGTGGCCAACATACTCTCTAAGAAGTACACATTACCATAGCCTGTAGCTTCAGGGCGAATCAACGAACCGCCAAACTGTAAGCCTTTGCCTGTCAAAACACCAACAAATTGGTGGGTCAACTTCTTGTATTGACCAAACATATAGCCTACTTCACGACCACCAACGCCTATATCGCCTGCGGGAACGTCCTCATCAGGACCAATGTGGCGATAAAGTTCATTCATGAAAGCTTGGCAGAAACGCATTACTTCAGCATCGCTCTTACCATGGGGGTTGAAATCAGCCCCCCCCTTTGCACCACCCATAGGTAAGGTGGTCAACGCATTCTTAAAGGTCTGCTCAAAAGCTAAGAACTTCAGAACGGAGGAAGTTACGCTGGCATGGAAACGAATACCGCCTTTGTACGGGCCAATGGCGTTGTTGTGTTGTACACGATAGCCCATATTCACCTGTACGCGTCCCTTATCGTCCACCCAAGTTACACGGAAAGTGATGATGCGATCTGGAATACACAAGCGTTCGATGAGGTTGGCTTGTTCAAACTCAGGGTGACGATTGTACTCCTCTTCAATGGTGCCAAGCACTTGGCTTACGGCTTGAATGTACTCTGGTTCGTTAGGGAAACGCTGCTTTAGGCGTTCTACTGTTTCTAATGCGTTCATAATTGTGTATAGTAGTCGTTAGATGTTTGCTGTTGTATAATGGTGTATTTTTTTCATCCCAAATAGCAAAAGCACACTTTTACGTTAGCTTTCCTATTTTTCGACCACAAAAATACATAAAATCTTTTATTTTGTATCCTTTTCTACGAATAAAATAGCAAAAAGATAAGAAAAAGATTTTTTCATAGTCTTTTGAACTTCTTCTTACCCCTTTATAAGGATAAATCTGCAAACATTGACCACGCAATTATTCGTTTATCCAAATTTAAATGAAAGTTAAATATTTAAGGTTTATAGTACTTTGCATTGCATAGTACTAACCTTTTACATACATTTGCAGCAGAAACGATTAAAAGCACAATCTCTATGAATGTAGACAACGCAAAATCACAGATGCGCAAGGGTATGCTTGAATATTGTGTACTACTGCTGCTGAGCCACGAGGCCAGCTATGCGAATGACATTATCACTCGTCTCAAAGTAGCTGATTTGATAGTAGTTGAAGGTACACTCTACCCCTTGCTCACCCGTCTGAAGAAGGACGGACTTCTATCTTACGAATGGCGTGAATCGACCCAAGGTCCTCCACGCAAGTATTACGCCTTAACGCCCGACGGCCTGCTTTTTCTAAACGAATTAGACGGTGCATGGAATGAATTAGCTCGCACCATTGGCTTATTAAAAGGCATGGCTCCACAAATTGAAATGAAGTAGTACCACTTATTAAAGCTGAAAGCGAAGGACTATTCATTTCAATACACATTATTAAATGAACACAAACAACAATTATTCTCTCTATGAAAAAGAATATTACTGTCAACCTCTTTGGCACTTTGTATGCCATTGATGACGATGCTTGCAAATTGCTTGAGCAATACCTTGACAATATGCGCAGCTACTTTAGCAAGCGCGAAGGCGGCGATGAAATAACCGACGACATTGAACACCGTATAGCCGAACTCTTTAGCGAATTGAAAACGAATGGCGTTGAAGCTATCTCTATTGAACATGTGCGTGATATCATTCAACGTATCGGCAATCCTGAACAAATGGACGAAAGCACGGCAACAAACGAGAGCGATGCGCAACAAAGCACCCATGCTACGCCTTCTCCAACTCCTGATGCCGCTACTACCTCACACAAAAGCAGCCGCAAGCTCTATCGCGACCCTCAGGATCAACTCTTAGGGGGTGTCATGTCTGGTCTGTGTCAATACTTTGGCGGAACTGACCCTCTACCTTGGCGTATTATTATGGTATTGTTAGCATTGTTCAGCTTTTCGACAATGGGCTTTATCTACCTCATTGCTTGGGCTATCATTCCTGCCGCCACAACTGCTGAGGAACGTTTGCAGATGAGGGGCGAACCTATCAACCCTCAAACGCTCAATGAGGAACTCATGCGCGGAGTTAACCGGACGAATGATTACCTTCGCTCACCGAAGGTTAAGAATGGTGCCCGCAGTTTCTTACGCACGTTACTCAACATCATTGTGTTCTGTTTGCGACTCTTCGTTATTTTTATTGTGGGTGCCTTCATCGTGGCCACTATCGTTGGTATCATTGCCTTTATCGTGGCGAGTGCCGAACAACCAATGAATGACAATTTAGCGAGTTTTATCCAGTTTTCACCCGCTTTGCTTTGGTATGGTTTGCTTGCTCTTGTGTCTGGTCTTATTTGCCTAAGCATTTTGCTTTATGCCTCATTGCGTATGTTGCTCAAGTCAAACAATACAAAGCCGCTTAGTTCTGCCACTGCCGTCACACTTATTATAATAGCCGTCCTTTCGGCCACCTCAGCTACCGTGTTTGGTGTGCTGTCGGGTATCAACCTTAAAATAGCTAAAACAGAATGGCGACTTAAAAACCAAACCATCAACGGCATCTTTATGGAGAATGAGTCACGCAATAAGTTGGCCATCGACGGTTGGAACATCACGCAGGCTATCAACTGTAACGAAGACGGCGACTTTTATAGCTATAATGACGACTTTGAAGAGGACAACGACCGCATCGTCTATTACTTTAAAAAAACGGACGAAAATCGCCCCATGTCACTCTCAATGGAACGCACCGAAAATCTCCCCGCAGGCAAGTACCGCATTGAAGCTGTCACCTCCGTCGAAGGTCCTGGTCTCTTCATCTTCTATAATGACGATCACTTCATGGTTCGCTCTCGCGACACACAGCGCAATGGCAATTTTGCTTCTATGAGTTACAATGATGCGATGCAGACAGGTATGCTCCCCGACACGCTCTCCGAACCCTGGTGGCTCTATCACCAACGCAGCGAAGTATCACAATGGAGTTACCAAACGGCCGAGTTCAACCACTATGGTGGCCACCTCAAATACGGCATTCGTGGCACACTCAAAGCAGGTGCCGATAAAGCAGAAATTCTCCGTCTCCGTGTCGTGAAGGTGGAAGATATAAATAAGAAGAGTGAACGATAAACTGCAATTAGTCGAAGAGTTAGGCACGTTCGTGGCGCATAACTCTTCGACTAATTGAGATAAAAAAGCCTTAACCAAAGTTTAGCAAGCGTTTATTTGTCCTATATATTATTAATGTGTAATTTTGCCTATACAATAAACAATAATATTATGCAGAAATGGAGTAAATACGATTATACGGTCGAACCCTTTACCGAAGACTATTGCGGCAACTTGGCATGGGGTAACTTGGGAAACCTCATTCTTCGTTGCGCCTCATTGCACGCTGGCGAACATGGATTTGGCTACCCCCAAATGATAAAGTTACACCACGCTTGGGTACTGTCGCGCTTGGTTATCGAGATGAGCGAAATGCCATGTTCGGGCGACGCATTTAGTATCAAGACATGGGTTGACCGCCTTTATCGTCAATTCACCGACCGCCACTTCAGTATACTTCGCCCTGACGGCACAGCATACGGGCACGCCACCAGTATTTGGGCTCTCATTGACACGCAAACGCGCCAACCCGCCGACCTTGAGAAGTTGCCCAATGGTGGATTTTCCGATACGCTTATACCCGATGAGCCTTCGCCCATTCCAACCATGGGACGTATGCGTATGAAGTCGCCCACTTTAGTAAACACTCACAAAGCGGCCTACTCCGACCTCGACATTAATGGTCATGTCAACTCCATTCGCTACATTGAGCTCTTGCTCGACTTCTTTGATGCGAACGAGTTAAAGGCGCACCCCGTCCGTCGCATTGAAATGGCTTACTGCCTTGAGTCGTACTGCGGTGATGAGCTTCAGATTTATCACGACATCGATGCCAAGAACGACAAGCGCCACTTATTCGAAATCAGAAAAGACGAAAGCATTATCGTCAAAGGCAGCATAGAGTTTTAATAAGTAATGAGGTTAGAGGATTAGGGGGTTAAAAAGTTACTTATCAAACTCACTAAACTTATTAAACTCATTAAACTCACTAAACTTATTATACTCATTAAACCAAATACACTCAACATATAAATGGGAAAAGTACTTATTATTGGTGCAGGTGGTGTTGCAACAGTTGCAGCCCACAAAGTAGCCAAGAACACGGACGTGTTCAGCGAAATCATGATTGCAAGCCGCACGAAGTCAAAGTGCGACGCCATCGTTAAGGCCATCGGCCGTGACGACATAAAGACAGCACAAGTTGATGCTGACAGCGTAGAAGAGTTGGTAAAACTCTTTAATGAGTTTAAACCCGACTTGGTAATGAACCTCGCCTTGCCTTATCAAGACCTCACCATTATGGAGGCTTGTTTGCAATGCGGTTGCTCTTACCTCGACACGGCTAACTACGAACCTAAGGACGAGGCACACTTTGAGTACTCTTGGCAGTGGGCTTACAAAGATCGTTTTGAGAAGGCTGGACTCACCGCTATCTTGGGTTGCGGCTTCGACCCAGGTGTAACCAGCATCTACACAGCCTATGCTGCTAAGCACCATTTCGACGAGATTCAATACCTCGACATTGTCGACTGCAACGCAGGTAACCACCACAAGGCTTTTGCCACCAACTTCAATCCCGAAATCAACATTCGCGAGATTACGCAAAAGGGCCTTTATTGGGAAGACGGCCGTTGGGTTGAAACGGAACCGCTCGAAATTCACAAGCCCCTCACCTACCCCAACGTAGGTCCGAAGGAAAGCTACTTGCTCCACCACGAAGAGATTGAGAGCCTTGTTAAGAACTACCCCACTATTAAGCGCGCTCGCTTCTGGATGACGTTTGGACAAGAATACCTCACCCACTTGCGCGTCATTCAAAACATTGGTATGGCTTCTATCAAGCCTATCATGTATCAAGGCATGGAGATTGTTCCACTTCAGTTCTTAAAGGCAGTACTCCCCAATCCGCAAGACCTGGGCGAGAACTACGAAGGCGAGACAAGCATTGGTTGCCGCATTCGCGGTTTGAAAGACGGTAAGGAACACACCTACTACGTTTACAACAACTGCTCTCACCAAGCTGCTTACGAAGAGACTGGCATGCAAGGCGTAAGCTACACCACTGGTGTTCCCGCTTGCATTGGTGCACGTATGTTTATGCTCGGACTTTGGAAGAAGCCCGGTGTGTTCAACGTTGAAGAGTTCGACCCCGATCCCTTCATGGAAGAACTCAACAAGCAAGGCTTGCCTTGGCACGAAGTGTTCGACGGCGACCTTGAGTTATAATATATTTTATCAACAATATGTAAGTAACGCAGCAATTGGAGGGGACAAACCTCTAATTGCTGCGTTACTTATATTTTGTTCATTTACTTTTACCACATGACAAAGCCTTTTCTTACGCTACTATTCACCTTTTGTATCTTCTCTGCTTGTTTACATGCCAACACAAACGATAGCATCACCGTTCGCCACACGGCCGAACAATGGTTTGAAACACATTCAAGCCAACAAGGCGGGAAGCAACAACGAGTAACAGCAATCGATCGTTCACCGATTACGCTAAAGGTTCATCCACGCGGTTGGCTTTGCCAAAAAGGGAAGCAGTTCGTACTCCTTAGCAAAGATGAAGCAACACCAACTGTTTTGGGGTATGGAAGCACAAGTCCCAAAGGGGCAATCCCCACCGCTCTACAATCCATACTCAACACACAAAGCACCAATCAGAAGTCGAAGGGTTATCCAATAGCAGGAGCGAAATGGCAAGCCACGGCTCCATTGCTCACCACGCAGCACGGAGCCGAAAGTCCGTACAACGACCTTTGTCCTTATTATACCGACGATAAAGGCAACGTGTCCACCAATCGCTGTTTGGCTGGCTGCGTAGCCATCGCTATGGAACAAGTGCTCACCTACTATCGACGCACCTATACCCTACAAGACACCCTACATGGATGGACCACCGACCACTACTCCGTGCCCGATGTTCTCCCCGGACAAAGCGTTGACACACGACTTATACTTGATAACTATAAGGCAGAGGCGGGGACGTCCGAACAACGCACGGCCGTAGCTCAACTTATGTATTACTTGGGCATGGCCGCCCACATGAATTGGGGATTAAACGCCAGTGGAACAAACACGTATCGGCTCATCGAACCATTGCAACGCGCCTTCGGACTAAAGCACGTGGCCTATTTAGATAGCTATCAATACAACCCTGTTGACTATTGGAACTACATAGCCGCCAACATTATGGCTGCACGCCCTGTGTATTATGCAGGAGCCAACCTCGACACGGGTGGACACGCCTTTGTGTTGGACGGACTTGACGACGACGGACTCTTTCACGTTTGTTGGGGCAGTGACGGCGACTACGACGGGTTCTTTCGTTTAGACGTATTATATCCCCACGAACCCGTTTACGATCGCCACGACGTAGTCGACACGGGATACTTTTGCAATCAAGAAGCCTTGGTCGTATGTCCTGACGAAGTGACCGACGTGGCCCTCCCCGACTCGCTTCACCGCACAGGGCTTGAGATTGCGATTGACTCGCTATGGTTGGTCGATTCTCCTACCAATACGTGTAACACCCGCATGGGCATTGCCCTACGCAACACCTCTTCTCAACCACTCACCACCACCTTCGCCTTCCTGCTCAATGCGCCCACCGATACAGCCACTTTCAAGCAAGCCGATTGGTTAGCCTTCACGGGCTGTACGCTAATGCCTGGCGAGCGCGACACGCTTTACGTTCGTCCCGTAATGTCTCATATAGGACCTCACACGCTCTCAGTCACAGCCGATGGCAAACACATCTTGAGAAGTATCGACATTGACATCGTACCCAATAATGGTAGCATGTGGGTAGCATACGACACACCACGACTTAGCATCAACGAAGAAGAAGGCACTGCTACGATTACGCACCACATCACCAATTCTTCGACTACCCAACGTGCCTCAACTTACTTCCTTTCTGAATTGGTTGACGATGAGACGGGCGCTGACGTGAAGAAAATTCATAACATATTTCTCTCCGCTGCAGCCGACACCACCTTTCATGTCACGTTCCGACAACTCAAGGCCGAACATTCCTACACCTTTAATTGGTGCTATGGTTGGAATAACGTTGTTTATAGTACATCCTTCTCTCTGCCTGCTACCAGTGGCATTGAAGGAGTCAAACTAACAAATACCAACGAAACGCCTGATGCACAATACTTCACGCTTGATGGGCGTCCATTGGGTACGAAGCGCCCTACCCTCTCCGGCGTATACATTCTGCGCGAAGCCAATAAATCACGAAAAATCATAATCCCTTAATATGCTGAAGAAAGCAAACATACAAACCTTACTCGTTTCAACCACCGAGAATGGTGAAGACCTCATTCGCACCGAGTCTGTAGGTGGTTGCTTAATTGAAGAAAACGGCATCATGCTGCGCTACACCGAAAAGGAAAACAAGGGCACAGCCACGTTGCTCCTTACCGAAGGCCTTGCCGACTTGAAGCGTCACGGTCATACCGAGTCGCGCATGACCTTTGTCGAGGGTAAACTTCTGCCTTGCCTTTACACCACGCCCAACGGTTCGCTCGACTTTAGCCTTTACACTCACAGTGCATCATTCAAGGTTGATGCACAAGGTGGGCGCTTCGAAGCGCGCTACACGATGTTAGCCGCTGGCAAACAAGTGGCCGACAACGTGCTAACGGTGGAGTTTACTTTCTTGGGGTGATTTCTTAGGGTTAACTCGTCAACTTAAAAACCCGTCAACCCATCACTCCGTCAACTCGTTAACTTAAAAATAAAATGTCAGAATTTCCAAAATGGCTTTTAGCTTTAACGGGGCTAAGCCTTATACCTTTACTTATCTGTCCTGTGTACTTATTCGGGGCACAACCTTTTGGTACGAGCGATAGCGCCTTTGTTCGCTTTCTGCTCTACATGGCCACCCAACTTCTGTGGTTCTTACCCATCATCGGCTTCTTCACCAGCCTCAACGCATGGCGCTGTGGTTACAACAAGCACAGCATAGCTATCGCCATCATCTCTCTTCTTATTAGCATTGGTGGAATAGTCACCGTGTTTGGATAAATAGCGGCCTCTCCCCCTACTCCCTCCCCGACTGGGGAGTGGATAGGGGGAGAGGCCCTATTTTCACGCCATTCGTCATAACAACTTTTATGCCCTACTTATTCACCAACTGTTGCAAGGCATTGACCATTTCGGCTGCGGTGCGGCCTTGCGGAATACCAGCGGGTTGGAAGGCACTGACCATTTCGTTGAGTTGATTAAGTGCCGCAGTGTTATTCGTGCGTTGATATTCCTCACGCAGTAAGCGCACCTTTTCGGCCAAAGCGATGCCTTCGATAAATCGTTCGTAGCGCACCGACGAACGAGGACCAGGATAGATAAGATACGTATCTCCTGGAGCAAAAAGACGGAAACGCGTGTCAGAGAGCGGACTGTCCGTCCAATTCATCCACGACCAATGCAAGTAGCCCTCAAAGCCGTTGGCCGTACACCATACGGGAATGTAAGCCGCTTCGGCCGACAGACTGTTGGAGAAGAGGTTTGGCTCCGTGTTACTGCAACAAGTGTAAGTCGTACTCTTATAGCCCTTCGCCTTACGTGCAGCTAACTCGTTGGCCGTAAATGCTTCACCAAAGCCTATGCAATAGTCATAAAGTTTGTCGAGCAATTCGGGGTGATAAGTACCAGCCAAAGCCATCTTGATACCAGGCACGGCCTCTTGCGCTACACGGTACGCATCAAGCATATTATCAAGTCCGCGTTCGTCCATGGCGATACAAGTCTTGTCAAACCACCCTTTTTGTTTTAGATGAGTAGCAAACGACTTTAAGAAATTGCTCCAAAGCTCCTTATACTCCTTACTTGAAGTCGTCGTTTTAAGGTCAACGTCCTTGCCCGTAGCTTCATCGTAATAGCGGAAAGTCATATCCCAAGGCACCATTGAGAAACAGTTGATTTGTTCGTCAATACCACACTCTGCACAGAGCGCAACCCAACGATCGAACACGGTGTAATCGTAATGCCACTGTCCGTCACGCCCCTTCGTCGTCTTAATCATCGCATCAAACTTATCGTTGCTTTGGTCGCCCCAAGGCTCGTAAAAGAGAATAGCCGACACCACCTTTTGTCCACTGCGCGCCAAGAGCTGAAGATAAGGCCGAAGCGCCTCAAAGTGAGCGTCACTCCAACGCGCCACATTTAAGTAGCGCGACACCGCATACGGTTGCTGCCAAAAGTCTACGTGAAACTTTTGCTCCTTCGGTGTAGGGAGCGCATGTGCATTCACCTTCACGTTAAGGCGCAAACGATTGACCACCTTTTGCGTCGCATCGTCCACCACCTCAAGTTGTGTTGCATAACTGCCAGGCGCGGCTGTTTGCGGCACTTCAATGGTACACCACACAGGGTGTGCCGTGCCCTCGTCCACTTGTTGAGCAACGTCAAGGTCTATCACATCGGGCACTTGATAAGGAGTAAGCGTTGCAGGGTGATAGCCACAGTATTGATAATTGTCGGTCGTGACGTAATTCACAAATCGCGCTTGTGCGCTATTCACAGCCAACGTATTGCGTCCGCTTTTCAGTTCGGTGAGTCGTACGCGGAGTTTGCCCACCGTCTTGGGAGCATAGATAATCGCTTGCATGGCAGCACGTTCGCCACGCCACGCTTGTAATACGGTGTCGGTCGTAAGTTTTTGATTAGGGCGTTCGGTAGCAGCATAGTGTACGTCCTTTGAACCCCATGACACGAAGAGTTTATCATTCGTTTGCGCTTGCACGCTTGTGCTCAATGCAGCAAAGGCAAGTAATAAAGGTAGTTTCATATCTTTTTTTAGGGAATGGTTGACGAAGGTATAAGTTGACAAGTAAGTTTCCGAAGAAATACAAACTTACTCGTCAACTCATTAACTTGTCAACTCGTCAACTAAGAATTATAATTTAGATGAAAAGTTACAACGGCCTCAATGCCACGACGAATCATGTCAAGCGGCATGTTTTCGTTAGGCGAGTGAATGGCATTACTTTCAAGCCCAAAGCCCATTAATATGGTTTTCACACCCAGCTCGCGCTCAAAATCACTAATAATAGGTATGCTTCCCCCACGGCGAACGGCCAAAGGTCGTTTGCCAAAAGCTGCAGTAAATCCAGCTTCGGCCGCCTTATAGGCTGGCAAATTAATAGGACATACATAGCCCTCGCCACCATGCATGGGCGTTACCTTTACTTTCACGCATTTAGGCGCAATACTTTCAATATAATTAATGAACAGTTGAGAGATGCGTTCATGCTGTTGATGTGGCACAAGACGAGTTGACACCTTGGCATAGGCTTTTGACGGCAACACCGTCTTTGCCCCTTCACCCGTGTGTCCACCCCAAATGCCGCAAACGTCGAACGATGGACGACAAGCATTACGCTCTATGGTTGAATACCCTCTTTCGCCTCGCAACTCTTCAACGCCAATGGCTTGTTTGTAACGTGTTTCGTCAAATGGTATGTGAGCTATCATATCACGCTCTTCGGCCGATATATCCTCCACCTCATCATAAAAGTGAGGTATGGTTATGCGTCCGTCCTTATCAACCACTTGCGCCAACATTTCGCACAACACATTTATTGGATTGGCCACCGCTCCACCAAAATGTCCACTGTGCAGATCGCGGTTAGGCCCTGTCACCTCTATTTCCCAATAAGCCAATCCGCGCAATCCCGTAGTGAGAGAAGGCAAGTCGGCAGCTAACATCGAGGTATCACTCACCAATATAATGTCGCACTTTAACAAGTCGTGGTGTTGTTGCAGAAATCCGTTGAGCGAGGGTGAACCTATCTCCTCTTCCCCTTCGAATATAAACTTTACGTTGTGGTTGAGTTGTCTAGTACGTACCAAATATTCAAATGCCTTGAGCTGAATAAAGCTCTGCCCTTTATCGTCGTCAGCACCACGAGCAAAAATGCGTTCATCGCGCACTTCTGGTTCAAATGGAACAGACAGCCAAAGTTCCAATGGGTCGACAGGCATCACATCGTAGTGACCATAAACGAGCACCGTTGGTGCATCGTCATCAACGTGCTTTTCGGCAAAGACAAGCGGATTGCCTGCCGAAGGCATTACCTCAGCATGGTCAACACCAGCTGCTATGAGCAGTTCACGCCAACGTTCGGCACATTGCAACATGTCGGCTTTGTGAGCAGGTTCAGCACTTATGCTCGGAATGCGAATAAGACTAAAGAGTTCGTCAAGAAAGCGCGCCTCATTTTCTTTTATATAGGAACGTATGTTGTTATCGGTCTTCATAATACATTATAAGAGTTGTTCTAATAATTCGGTTTTAAGTTTATAGGTTATGAGGTTATAAAGTTACATCACGCCCATAAACCTTAAAACGTAAAGCTAGCTATTTTTAGAAATAGCCATAATATATAAGTAAGTGTTCAAATTTATTTTAGTATTTACGAGTCCACATTATTTTGAACACCTACTTAAGGGCAAATTTAACATTAAAGCCTCATAATAGCAAGAAAAGCCATTTGCTTTTACCCAAAATCGCGAGTTATTGTTTAACTTCGCTCCGAAAACGATAAAACATCAAGAAAAAATGGATATAGATTTAACACCGTATAAAAACGAATTTATAGAATTATTGCGTAGCTGCAAGCGCGACGGCATAGACGATGTGATCAACGACTTAGAGGAATGGGGATTCTTTGAGGCTCCTGCTTCGGCTGGTCACCACCTCAACGTAAAGGGGGGACTCGTCATGCACTCACTCAATACTTGCAAGGCGGCTCTCAAGGTGTGGGAAGGAATGAAAGAATTAGAACCTACACTCGAAAAGGAAACGCCACGCGAGAGCGTCATCTTAGCCAGTTTGTTACACGATGTATGCAAGACCGACATTTACAAGCCCACCATGAAGCGCAAGAAGAATGCAATGGGCGTTTGGGAAGACGTGCCAGGCTATAATGTGAGTTACAAGAACTTTCCCATGGGGCATGGCGAGAAGTCGGTCATTCTCCTATTGTGCAGTGGACTCGAAATGACCGATGCCGAGATGTTGGCCATTCGTTGGCACATGGGAGCATGGGGGTTGAACATGAACTCGTATGAAGACGAGCGTTCGTTCGACACCGCTCACAATCTCTACCCCTTGGTGATGATCATACACGCAGCCGACAGTTTGGCTTCAAGCATCATGGAACGCGAAGAGGTGGAGTAATCATATATCATTAACTATTATAAGTAGCGCAGCAACAGGGAGTATGAGTCCCAGTTGCTGCGCTACTTGTACTTTATGGTTAGTAATAAAAATAAAGTAAAAATGCAACGCTCGCTGCGCTGCTCGTTGGTATTGTATCTTCATTTTAACTGCGACGTGTCTATTTTATGTTTACCTATTGTTTACAATCGCACGACAAGAATAGTCACAACGCAGTTGAACCATTAATCAAGTTTGCACCTTCAGCTGTCGTCCACTGGCCAGTGGAAGCACGTCCACAGGCCCAGTGGAAACACGTCTACTGGCCAGTGGAAACACGTCCACAGGCCAGTGGACGACAGCGGAAAGTGCGAGTCAGGGCCGACGCATTACTCTATGGCATCAATTTGGCAAGGAAAGAACTGTCCCATCCTGCTCTCTTTCTTTTTGCCT
>UQHJ01000056.1 GCA_900540885.1 uncultured Prevotella sp. | reverse complement strand
CAAAAGGGCTGATACCTCGTGAGAAGTGTCAGCCCTAATTTATTTTGTTTGAAAAAGTTTTACCGGACAGCAATAATTTTTTGTATACTCTTAAGGGTTTAACGAGTCGAAAAGATTCTACTTAAAATACTAATTTCTATTACCAGAAGTATTATACGTGTTAAAAGAGAGCAAGTTTAGCGTTATTTTTCGCTAAATGACATACGCGCAATAAGTTGATTTTATATTTTTGCGCCACAAATAAATATAACCTATATAAAAACGATATGACACGTAAATATCTTCCTTTATGGGTATTGGCCCTTACATTAGGTTTACAAACTCCGGCTATGGCTGCGACAGCCGTTCCAGCCAACCCAACAGACTTAACTTATGCTGCAGAGAATGCAGTAAATTCTGTAGTTTACATTAAAGTAACCACCAACAGTAAGACACAAACTGTTGAATATAGCGACCCCTTCGGCTTTGATGACTTCTTTGGCGACTTCTTTGGACGTGGCAATAGCGGACGCCAGCAACGTCAAATTCAAACCCCCAAGCGCCAAGGTGCAGGTTCGGGTGTAATCCTTACCGAAGACGGCTACATCGTAACCAACAACCACGTGGTCGAAGACGCTGACGAAATGACCGTTAAGCTAAACGACAACCGCGAATTTAAAGCTCGCATCATTGGTACGGACAAATCAACCGACTTGGCTTTGATTAAAATCGAAGCTAAAGGACTACAAGCCATTAAGGTAGGCGACTCTGATAAACTCAAATTAGGTGAATGGGTATTGGCCATTGGCAATCCTTTTAGCCTCACCTCTACCGTAACCGCCGGTATCGTGAGCGCAAAAGCACGTACACTCAACGCTACACCGGGTAGCATCGATAGCTTTATTCAAACCGATGCAGCTATCAACCCAGGCAACTCTGGCGGTGCTCTGGTCAATGCACAAGGCGAATTGGTTGGCATTAATGCTATGCTTTACTCACAGACGGGTTCTTTCTCTGGATACGGCTTTGCCATTCCTACTGCGATTATGAATAAGGTCGTAGCTGACCTTCGCAAATATGGCACCGTTCAGCGCGCTTTGTTGGGCATATCGGGTATGGACGTTACCAACTACATTGACCAGCAAAAGGAGAAGGGCAAGAATCCCGATCTTGGTACAGTTAACGGCATCTACGTAGGCGAAGTAAGCGCTGATGGTGCTGCTGCCGAAGGCGGTCTGAAAGAAGGCGACGTGATTACTTCTTTTGACGGAAAGAAGATTTCTAAGTTCGGTGAATTGCAAGAATTGCTTACTAATCATCGTCCTGGTGATAAGGTTACTGTCATTTATTTACGCGATAAGAAGCAACGCACCGCTACACTCACCTTGCGCAACATTCAGGGTACAACGACTGCAGTCCAAGCACTTGATACAGACGCTATGGGCGCAGCTCTTCGTCCCTTGACTGATAGCGAAAAGCAAGAACTCAGCATGCCATACGGCTTAATGGTTTCTGCTATCCGCGACGGCAAGCTCAAAGAAGCTGGCGTAACAAAGGGACTTATCATTATGAAAGTGAACGACCGCGAAATGCGCACCACAACTGACTTCGATGAAGCTGTTAAGGCAGCCAACCTCAGTACCGATCGCGTACTTTGGATTCGTGCCAAAACGCAGACGGGCATCAATAAGTCTTTTGCCGTTGAACTTTCTGACCCTAAAGCTAAAAAAGATAAGAAGTAAAAAGCATCGTAGAAGATATTCATTGGAATAATATTTTTCTATCAAGCCATACTTTTAAAATTTTAGCCGTTACAGGAACGACTACATCTCAATAACGTATAGCAATGTGTCATTGCTATACGTTTTTTGTATAAATACAACGCATTCAATCACATTTTTACGTAACTTCGCAGTAGAATAAACGCTAAACAAAATCTTATGCACATTCAAGATAAAATTTATTACGTAGGTGTTAATGACCGCACAAAGCACCGTTTCGAAGGGCTTTGGCCTTTACCCTATGGTGTGTCTTACAACTCTTATCTCATAGCTGACGATGACAAAGTAGCCTTAGTCGACACTGTTGACGTAGCCTTCTTTACCGAATATATTGAAAAGATTAAAAGCATCATCGGCGAACGCCCCATTGACTACCTCATCATCAACCACATGGAACCCGACCATTCGGGAGCTATCTCACTCATTCGCCAATACTACCCTGAGATTAAACTCGTGGGTAACAAAAAGACAATGGAAATGGTTGAAGGCTTCTATGGTGTCAGCAAAAGCGACGACCTCACCATTGCTGACTGTGACACGCTTGCTTTGGGTCACCACCACCTAAAGTTCTACCTTACGCCTATGCTTCATTGGCCTGAAACCATGATGACCTACGACGAAACTACGCAAACACTCTTTTCAGGCGATGCCTTTGGCTGCTTCGGTGCTTTGAACGGTTGCGTCGTTGACACCAATATGGACACGACTATCTATTGGGCTGAAATGGAACGCTATTACGCTTGTATTTTGGGTAAGTACGGAATTCAAGTTCAAGCTGGACTCAAGAAGTTGGCCAACGTTGACATTCAGATGATCTGCTCTACACACGGACCTATTTGGACGGAACAAATACCTCAAGCCTTAGCTACATATACGCGATTGGCCACTGGCGAAGCGCAACATGGTCTTGTGATATGCTACGGCTCAATGTATGGCAACACCGAACGCATGGCTGAAGCCATCGCTCAAGGAGCTGCAAAGGCTGGTATGCGTAAAATAATTGTACACAACTTGAGTGTATCAACTATGGACGAAGTGTTGACAGATATTTTCCGTTACGACACCTTAGCAATTGGCGCACCGACTTACAATGGCGGAGTTTTCCCCATTGTCGAAGACTTGCTTAGACGATTAGCCGAACGCAAGGTCAGCAATCACCGCTTAGGCATATTTGGCGGTTTTACTTGGAGCAGCCAAGCTACGAAAGTAATCAGTTCTTTCAATGAGAAGATGAAGATGCAAGTGGTAGAGCCTCCCGTTGAATGGAAGCAAGGAGCGCAAGTTGATGACTTAGAGAGAGCACGAACTTTGGGCACTATCCTGTCTAAACAATAAGATTATATAAGCACATAATATCTACTGTAAATCAATATATTCGGTTTGTAGGCAACACTACAAACCGAATATATTATTTCTACTATATCAATGCAACTTAACACGCTTATCGATCAAGCAAAGGACTTGCCTGCAGTGGCAATCGTTGAGGAAGTAAATAATGCTTTACTCCAAAACGGGGCTGTGGTTATAACGGCTCCTCCTGGAGCGGGTAAGTCTACCCTACTGCCGCTAACCATGCTGAAAGGACTACCCCTTACGGGCAAAATCATTATGCTTGAGCCTCGCCGAATTGCTGCACGCCATATTGCACAGCGCATGGCATACTTATTAGGCGAGGAAGTGGGCGAAACGGTTGGCTATCGTGTACGATTTGACAACAAAGTGTCAAGTCAAACGCGATTGGAAGTAGTAACTGAAGGCATTCTTAGTAGAATGCTGATTGACGATGCCACACTTGACGGGGTTAGCGTTGTTATATTTGACGAGTTTCACGAACGCAATATAAATGCCGACTTGGCCTTTGCACTCACACGACAAGTTCAACAACTCATTCGTGATGACTTAAAGATTGTTGTGATGTCGGCCACGATTGATGCCACAACAATTTGTCAAAAGTTGCAAGCGCCACTCATTGAAAGTAAAGGGCGAATATATAATATCGAAACCTTTTATTCTCAAGAAGATACAGACATTAACAACATCGTACATTCCGTACTTCCTACTATACGTGAAGCACACGATAGACATGAAGGCGATATACTTGTTTTCCTACCTGGTCAAGCTGACATTACAAGATGCTATGAAGCGTTAGGAGAAAGTTTAGCTCCTACAAAGGTTTACCCTTTATACGGCAACTTATCACTTGAGGAGCAACAAAAGGCCATTGCACCGTCTGCATCTAACGAGCGCAAAATCGTTCTGGCGACTCCGATTGCCGAAACGTCTTTAACTATCGAGGGGGTAAGAATAGTGATTGATAGCGGCTATTATCGTAAGCTCGTATTTAATCCCCGCACAGGGCTCAGTCGCCTTGAAACGGTTATGATAAGTAAAGATATGGCTCAACAGCGAAGCGGACGCGCAGGGCGCATAACCAATGGCTTTTGCTATAGACTTTGGACGAAACAGCACGAGGCTTTGATGACAGAGCAACGTACGCCCGAAATCATTGAAGCTGACCTAACCTCTTTACTGCTTAACGTCGCTGCCTTTGGCGAAACTAACACGAATGCGCTCCCTTGGTTAACCCTTCCTCCCCAGCCGCACATTCATGCTGCTCGTAATTTACTCACCTCCTTAGGAGCGATAGATAATAAAGGACAGATTACATCTATCGGGCGTAAAATATCTGCCCTACCTTGCCACCCACGCATTGCTAAAATGCTTTTGCGAGCGAATACTCCTACGCTGAAAGCTTTAGCTTGTGATATTGCAGCCATATTAGAAGAAAAAGACCCCTTAATCGATAAGAACAATACAGACCTCTCACTACGCATCTCTACTTTACGCTCTTACCGAAGACAGCGAAAGTTAAATGGGTGGTTCAATATTGCGCAAATAGCCAAAGAATACAGAAGGCTCACACACGCTGAAGAGCATAATGAAGACGTTCACCCACAAGACATTGGGCTGATACTGTCATACGCTTTTCCCGAACGCATCGCGAAAGCAACAAATAGTATTGGACACTTTAAGACGGCAGGTGGTAACGTTGCTTACTTTGACAACGGCGACGATCTTGCTGCCTACTCATGGGTGGTCATAGCTTCTATGAACGACAACAGTCAGCAAGGCATGAGCCGAGTGTTCTTAGCTGCGCCTCTTGACATCAATTCGCTCGAAAGTGATTGTTTTACTACACGCGAGAAGATTTCATGGACTGCCAAAGACGGTGGCATCATTGCGCAAAAAGAACGTTGCATTGGACAACTTGTCGTTAGCACTACGCCGCTCCCAAATTGCGATAACGAAAGTATCATTCGTGCCATTTGTAACAAGGTTAAAAAGGATGGTGCGAGCGTGCTAAATTGGAACGACGAGGTGCGATCGTTGCAACTTCGCATTCACTTAGTGAGCGAATGGCACCCTGAACTGCACATACCCGACGTAAGCACCGATTACTTACTTTCGACCTGCACGGAGTGGTTGCCTTTTTATCTAACTGAAGGCAACAAGGTCAGAAGCACGCTTAACGACCTCAAACGTATTGACATAAAAGAAGTCATTTGGGCACTTATCCCCTTCGAATTGCAAAACGATATCAATCGATTAGCCCCCACTCACATTCAAGTGCCTACGGGCAGCCACATACGCATCGACTACCGACAAGGAGCTGAAGTCCCCATAGTAAGTGTGAGACTGCAAGAATGCTTTGGACTACAAGACACGCCACGCGTAAACGACGGCAAACAGCCTGTATTAATGGAACTTCTCTCTCCTGGCTTTAAACCCGTACAATTAACACAAGACCTTCGTAGCTTCTGGGACAATGCTTACTTTGAAGTTAGAAAGGAGCTACGTAGACGCTACCCCAAACATGCTTGGCCTGACAATCCATTGGAAGCGCAAGCTGTTAGAGGAGTAAAAAGAAAATCATAAAACTAACAACACAAAATGAAAAGCCTTTTAATTAAAGACACAACTACTGAAGAACGCATTGCCATTGTTAAGAATGCTCTCAATTTTGGTGGAGCAGACTGCGAGGGCATCGACATGGACGATATGTATGACGACTACATCTTCGGACGTAAAGAATTAGCTGACATCAACCGCGAATTTAGCGAGAAACATGCTGGTTGTGTACGTGCCGAACATCTCGACGAGCGTAGTAGACGCAACGGATGTGGATACTAATAAAATAAGTGGATTATGGTTCTATGGGGAATGCCATCTCTTGAACCATAATCCACTTATTTATTTTTCCAATTCACAACCATCGAAACCCATTTCGCGCGCTTTTTCAGTTCCAAATGTATAATAGACGGCTTCGCCTTCGTCACACACTTCCCCTTTCGAGTTCTCAAGTGTTAACTGAATAGTCACTATATTGCGACGCTGATTAGCAATATGGCCACGAACCGTTATCAACGTTTCATCGGTGAGTACAGGACGACGGTACTTTACCTCCAAACGCGTTGTTACCCCCGTCGTTTGCAGCTTTCGGTTTATTACCCAACCTGCCACTTCGTCCATCAACATACTAATAATACCACCATGTAAGGTGTTAACCCAACCTTGAAAGTTTTCTGACGGACGCCACTGGGTCAGCACATCGTCACCGTCTTCATAAAACGATAAGTGTAGACCTATCGGATTTTCAGGACTACAACAGATACAGCGATAGCCCTCTTTTCCTAAATACGGGTTCTTTATCTTTTCCATAAATAAACTACTTTGTGTAACACAAAAGTAGTAAAAAATTAGCAATCTACTATCCCTTTAAAGCACGCATTGCATTAAGCACGGCCAAGAAAGTTACACCGACATCAGCAAAAACGGCCATCCACATACTACTCCACCCTACCATGGCAAGCAAGAGTATGGCTACCTTTACACCGATTGCAAACCAAACATTTTGTTGAGCAATACGTATTGTCCGACGTGCTATGCGTATAGCCCAAGCTACTTTCGAAGGGTTGTCGTCCATTAATACCACGTCGGCAGCTTCAATGGCAGCATCGCTACCTAAGCCCCCCATTGCTATACCCACATCTGAACGCTTCAGCACAGGAGCATCGTTTATACCATCACCCACAAAGGCCAAAGTACGCGCCTGCCCTTTTTGTTGCATCAGACTTTCTACATAGCTCACCTTATCTCCTGGCATTAAAGCTGCATGATATTCATCAATACCAATTTTCGTTGCTACATCACGAGCTACAACGTCACGATCGCCCGTTAGCATCACCGTCTTATTCACACCCAAAGCTTTCAGTTCGCGGATTGTTACCGCACTCTCTGACTTTATCTGGTCATTAATGACAATATGACCTGCGTAAATGCCGTCAACAACTACATGAATGATAGTACCAACACAATGACATTCGTGCCATTCTACTCCTAATGCTTGCATCATTTTAGCATTACCCACACATACGGTCTTGCCCTCTACCCGTGCACGAATACCTTGGCCTGCAAATTCTTTAACATCGCTTACTTTGCAACCATCAACGGCCTCATTCGGGAAAGCATCGCGTAGGGCGGCACCAATTGGGTGCGTTGAATAATGTTCTACATGTG
This sequence comes from uncultured Prevotella sp., assembly GCA_900540885.1. Taxonomy (GTDB): domain Bacteria; phylum Bacteroidota; class Bacteroidia; order Bacteroidales; family Bacteroidaceae; genus Alloprevotella. The sequence continues at coordinate 7,311 of UQHJ01000056.1, read as the reverse complement.
CTGCCAAATGTAACAGATCATTGGCATCAAAATCCGCAGGGTGAACTGCCTCTACAACAAATGCGCCATGTGTGAGCGTTCCTGTTTTATCAAACACGACTATACCTAACTTTGCTAACGCATCCATATAATTGCTTCCCTTTATCAAAATACCCTTGCGAGAGGCTCCACCCAACCCGCCAAAGAAGGTTAGAGGCACACTTATGACCAATGCACATGGGCATGATACGATCAAAAAGATGAGAGCACGATGCAGCCATGTTGTAAAGGCGAGCCCGAAGCCTAAAGGCGAGAAGAAAGGCGGAATGAGGGCTAAAGCAACTGCTGCAAACACCACAATGGGGGTATAAACACGTGCAAAGCGCTTAATGAACGATTCGCTCTTTGACTTGTGTTCATCAGCACGTTCCACCAACTGAATGATTTTCGAAACAGTACTTTCACCAAAGGCTTTGGTGGTCTTTACACGCAGCACTCCACTCAAGTTCACACACCCTGAGGCTATATCGTCATCCTTTTTTACCTCACGGGGCATGCTTTCGCCCGTCAAAGCCACCGTATTGAGTGAGGATTGTCCTTCCACTACAACTCCGTCAAGTGGAACTTTCTCACCTGGCTTTACAACAATCACTTCACCTACCCCTACTTCTTCAGGAGATACACTGACAATTGTATGCTCTCGCTCTACATAGGCTACATCGGGACGTATATCCATTAAGTGCGAGATGCTTTTACGGCTCTTTCCCTCGGCATACCCTTCAAACAGCTCACCGATTTGAAAGAATAACATAACAAACACAGCCTCTGCAAACTCTGCTTCTGCTGCTCCAGGCATAAAGCCGATACTTAAAGCACCGATTGTTGCCACCGACATTAAGAAGTCTTCATTAAACACATCACCTTCAGCTATGCCTTCTGCAGCCTCTTTTAACGTTTCGTAGCCCACTACTAAATAGGGCACAAGATAGACTAAGAGCAATTGCCACATAGCTAAGTGACAGAACTTTTCGACAATCATTGCCCCCACAAGCAATACTGCAGCTACTCCTATTTTGATTATTCGTTCCTTTGCTTCACTACCCTCATCGTGATGTGAAGCTTCTTCGCTATGATTGCAACAACAAGCGCAACCAACTTTTGACTTTTTAGTTTCCATAACAAATCGTTTTTTTACACTGCAAAAGTAGGAAACAATTTGTGCAACCGAGTTGCAAAAGCATGAAGCGCACCAAAATCAAAACATAAAGTGAAGCAACAGACCTATTAATACAAAAATATACCTACATTTGTAACAAAAGTAATAAAGATAACATCATGGCAACAGATTGGAAAGACGCTTTAAGCGCACTCACGGGGGTAACACCACAAGATAACGATGTGGATAACACTCCTCAACACAACGTTACTCGCAAAAAGAGAGAAGGCATTGTCTATTCTACAAATAACGACTTTGCCTATACCGAAGAGATAATTGAAGAAGCAGAGACCTTACCCAACAAACATCAAAAGCTGCGCATCAGAATGGAACGTGCAGGGCGTGGTGGTAAAACGGTTACTATCGTAAGTGGTTTCATTGGAACTACCGCCGACTTGCAAACTCTCTGCAAATTGTTAAAACAAAAATGCGGTGTTGGAGGAACGGCCAAAGATAACGAGATTATTATGCAAGGCGACTTGCGTTCTAAATTAAAGAATCTATTAATAAAAGAAGGCTATACACAAACGAAATAAAAGCATCACTCCATGGACTTTAAAGATCTTGTAACAAAACGCTTTTCTGCTCGAAAGTACACGACAGAAGCTGTAAGTGATAAACAACTTCACTACCTATTAGAATGTGCACGATTGGCACCCTCTGCTGTCAACAAACAACCCTGGAAGTTTATCGTTGTAAAGAGCGAAGAAGCAAAAGCCAAACTTCGCGAGACATACAATCGCGATTGGTTTGCCACCGCTCCACTCTATATCATTTGCATGAAAAACGAGCACACCTGCTGGACAAGAGCCTACGATCAACACGCTCATGCCGACATTGACATTGCCATAGCAGCCGAGCACATTTGCCTTGCAGCGACAGAATGTGGATTAGGTTCGTGCTGGGTTTGCAACTTCGATACTAATAAGATGCAAACTTACTTTAACGCTGACGGCTATGAAGCTGCCGTCATTATCCCCATAGGACACATCGCACCTGACTGTCCACAAAATGAGAAAAAGCGTTTCGCACTTAGCGACATCGTAGAATATGCCTAAACGCCTGCCAATAAACAACAAAAAAGGAGAAAGCTCTTACCATAAGAGGTAAAAGAACTTTCTCCTTCAATCTTCTCGTAAATGAGGCTCTATAATTTTACTTAGCCTTAGCTACGATGGCCTTAAAAGCCTGAGGGTTGTTGACAGCGAGGTCAGCGAGCACCTTACGGTTGATCTCGATACCAGCCTTGTGCAATCCACCCATGAGTTGTGAGTAAGAGAGACCTTCGAGACGTGCAGCAGCGTTGATACGCTGAATCCAAAGAGCGCGGAAGTTGCGCTTCTTGTTACGACGATCGCGGAAAGCATAGGTCAGACCCTTTTCCCAAGTATTCTTGGCAACGGTCCAAACGTTCTTGCGGGCACCATAGTAACCGCGGGTGAGCTTGAGAATTCTCTTACGCTTAGCTCTTGAAGCTACGTGATTTACTGATCTTGGCATTTTGTTGTTACATTTTGGAAGTTAGCGCCGACAGACTCTACTAAATTATGACTGACGAACTTGGTAGCTAAACATCCGGTTAGACTTTAATGTGAAAGATAAAAGATTCGTTTTGTTTAAACTTACAGTGCTTATTCCGAAGAAGATTAACGGAGGCAAAGGAGTTCACGAACCTGACGACGGTTAGTGCTATCGATGATAGCTACGTGGTCGAGGTTACGCTTTTGCTTCTTAGTCTTCTTAGTCAGAATGTGACTGTGGTAAGCGTGACGTCTTTTGATCTTACCCGTTCCAGTGAGAGCGAAACGCTTCTTAGCACCAGAATTAGTCTTTACTTTTGGCATTTTCTTTTATTATTATTATGTTAATATATCACTGCGGCTGCGTGAGATACCGAACGCAGCGCGCTAGCGTTTTATAAATTAATTGTTTGAAAGCTCCATTCTAAACATTCTAGAGAGTAAGGATAATAATACGCAACACGCTGTCCCGCCATATTTGCATATATATGTATCAAATAAGTTTTTCCAACAAAAGTTGAAGTACTTGCATCCAAACGAGGAGTAGGAGTCGTCCACCCGAACATTCTTGAAGATGACATTACATTCAACAAAGAAAAAACTTACTACTCACTACCAATGTATTTATTAATTTGTACTCTTCCAACTACCCAAGTCAACTTTTCAGGAGAAATTGGATAATAGAAATTCAGAATATCACCTTCTTTATTACATTTCAGATGCAATAACGCCGTATAAGCTAAGACATTGCCACCATAATTAATATGATAAACACTGAATCCACGCTGATAGGGGTTCGAAGCTACCATAGGTTTAGACAAACTACTAACATCTGAATATCCTAATGGTAAGAAACCAACCAATCCGTTTATTTTATTGTAAGCAACTACTATTTCATTGCTTCTACATGGTATTTCTTTATAATAGAATTCCCATTTTCCATAAAAAAGATCAGAGTTCAACGAGCCATAAGTTCTAGCCCATTGTCCTACTTTGAAACGTTTCCACTCGTTTTTACAAGAGACCTTAGTAAAGCCAACTAAAGTATCTAACGGGACTTCATTTCCTTTTATTGTTGGTTTTTCTGTATTTGCAACATACAAAGGCTCTTCCAAAATTTGTTCTATATTGCTATTATCATCGACACTTATAATCTCACCATTTTTCAATTTCATCTTATTAAATGGTTCATTTTCAGAGCATGATTGTAGCAAGACAAAAAGACCCAAAAATATAACCGACTTTAGCTTCAGCATATCTATGAGCGAATTAAGGATGTATTTAGAAATCCTCGCCCTCAACAAAGGGACCAGTATATTCTTTCTTTGCCTTTACTTGTGGAGCCTTCTTTGTAGACTTTTGTTCTGCTTCTTCTGCAACAGATTCTGCGGAAGTCTCAGTCTTTTTAGCAGGTGCGGTCTTTTTAGGAGCGATGAAAAGAATCATGCGCTTACCTTCGAGTACAGGCATTTGCTCTACCTTACCATACTCTTCCAAATCGTTTGCGAAACGAAGGAGAAGTACTTCACCTTGTTCTTTGAACAAGATTGAACGGCCACGGAAGAATACGTAAGCCTTTACCTTATCGCCCTCTGACAAGAACTCTTTCGCATGCTTCAACTTAAAGTTATAATCATGCTCATCAGTCTGCGGTCCGAAGCGAATTTCCTTCACTTCGATTTTCACTTGCTTTGCTTTCAGCTCCTTCTGGCGCTTCTTTTGCTGATAAAGGAACTTAGAGTAGTTAATCAAGCGACATACAGGAGGTTCGGCATTAGGAGAAATCTCTACAAGGTCAACCTCTTTTTGTTGTGCAAGCTGAATGGCTTGACGAGTAGGCATTACTTGTGACTCTACATCATCACCTACGATACGGACTTCGCGACAACGAATTTGTTCGTTAATGCGATGTTGAGGTTTATTGTTATTGCGGTCGCGGCGATTATTCTTCTGCGGTGCTGGCATTAATTAGGATATTAAGTTTTTTATGTTTAAGAGTTTAAGAGCTTTGCAATCTCACCTTCTTTTTTTTATCGGCTTTTAATTACTTTTTGAAACTCTCAAACGTTCAACCTTTTATTTAATCGGCTGCAAATTTACGCTATCTTTTTAGAAATGCAAAGTAAATCAACGTTTTTTGCGCCAAAATAAACAAAAAGTAGACGCAAAAAGCCGAAACCTTCCTAAAGGAAGTTGCTTTTTGCATCTACTTTCTTATGTTAACCTATATAATTATAATAGGATTTAGTATTCCTTTGTCATTTCAGCCACTTCATCATTTACCTTCTTGGCAAAGTCTGCAACTGAAAGCACACCTTGATCGCCCTCGCCTTGCTTGCGAACAGCGACAGTACCATCAGCAGCTTCCTTCTCACCGACTACGAGCAAGTAAGGAACGTGCTTCATCTCGTTATCACGAATCTTACGACCAATCTTTTCAGAACGATCGTCAACATAAGCACGAACATCTTGCGCATTCAGTTCCTCACTAACTTGCTTTGCATAGTCATTAAACTTGTCAGAGATAGGCAGAATAGCTACTTGATCAGGAGTCAACCACAAGGGGAAGTGACCTGCTGTATGTTCAATCAACACGGCTACGAAGCGTTCCATTGAACCAAATGGTGCACGGTGAATCATGACGGGACGATGTTTTTGGTTATCAGCGCCCGTATATTCCAATTGGAAGCGTTCAGGTAAGTTGTAGTCTACCTGAATTGTACCCAACTGCCAACGGCGACCAAGAGCGTCCTTCACCATAAAGTCAAGTTTCGGACCATAGAAGGCAGCCTCACCGTATTCAATATGAGCAGGCAATCCCTTTTCTTTGCAAGCCTCGATAATAGCCTGTTCAGCACGTTCCCAGTTCTCTTCCGAACCGATATACTTCTCACGATGTACTTTATCACGCAATGAAATCTGAGCTTCAAACTTATCAAACTTCAAGGCCTTAAAGATAATCATGATAATATCCATTACGCGAAGGAACTCGTCCTTTACCTGTTCAGGAGCACAGAAGATATGTGCATCATCTTGCGTAAAGCCACGTACACGCGTCAATCCGTGGAGCTCACCACTCTGCTCGTAACGATAAACCGTACCAAACTCTGCGCAGCGGAAAGGAAGTTCCTTATAAGAACGAGGTTTCCAAGCGAAGATAGCGCAGTGGTGAGGACAGTTCATAGGTTTCAACATATACTCTTCGCCTTCTTCAGGGGTATGAATAGGTTGGAAAGAATCCTTACCATACTTAGCATAGTGGCCTGAAGTCACGTAAAGGTTTTTAGAACCGATATGAGGAGTCATTACCTGCTGATAGCCATAGCGTTTCTGTATCTTCTTCAAGAAGTCTTCCAAACGCAAGCGCAAAGCCGTACCCTTTGGCAACCACATCGGAAGTCCTTTACCTACAAGGTCAGAGAACATGAAGAGTTCCATTTCCTTACCAATCTTGCGGTGGTCACGACGCTTAGCTTCTTCAAGCATCTGAAGATACTCGTCCAACATCTTCTTCTTGGGGAAGCTGATACCATAGACGCGTGTCATCATAGGACGCTTTTCATCACCACGCCAATAAGCCGAACTTACAGCCGTCACCTTAATAGCCTTAATAGGAGCTGTGCTCAACAAGTGCGGACCACGGCAAAGGTCTGTATAGTTACCTTGCGTATAGGTAGTGATATGTCCGTCTTCCAATTCTTCAATCAACTCATTCTTATAAGTCTGACCACGTTCAGCAAAGAACTTAATAGCATCTGACTTTGCTATATCCTTACGAACGAGCGCTTCTTTCTTCTGAGCCAATTCAAGCATTTTTTTCTCAATTTTTGAGAAGTCAGCCTCACTGATCGCTACACCTTCAGGAGGCATAACGTCGTAGTAGAAACCATTTTCAATAGCAGGACCAATGCCAAATTGAGTACCAGGCCACAATTCCTGCATAGCCTCAGCCATCAAGTGGGCCGAAGTATGCCAGAAAGCATGCTTGCCTTCTTCATCGTCCCATTTATAAAGATTGATAGTAGCGTCTTCGGTAATGGGACGATTGAGTTCAACCGTTTCGCCATTCACACCGCAAGCCAACACATCTTGCGCCAAGCGCTGCGATATGCTTTCTGCGATTTGTAGACCAGTTACGCCATTTTCATATTCGCGCACTGATCCGTCCGGAAAAGTAATTTTAACCATAACAAATTGGTATTTTTATTCTAAATTGCTCGCAAAGTTAGTGCAAACCGAACGCAAAGCAAAATAAAAAAAAGATTTTTTTGATTTTGCTTTGCTGAGGTGCAGCCTAACTTATAAAAAGTTAGTGCAAACCGAACGCAAAGCAAAATAAAAACTCAAATTTCAGATTTAGAGTTTGAGGCTGAGTTTATCGCATAAAAAAGGCTTTGAGTATTTCCGTATATCACGGAACATGAGTAACTTAGATGTGATAAAAAACAATACTCAAAACTCAAATCCATGAGCAAAATTACAAAAATCCGTCAGAGATTCGCAACTTTTAAACTGCAACTTATCTCACATAATATCCATACATTTTCAGAACTTTTGATTTATCTTTCATGTTTCATTTTTTGTTATAAAGTAATT
>UQHJ01000055.1 GCA_900540885.1 uncultured Prevotella sp. | reverse complement strand
GCAAATACCGACGCGGGGACGCGTCGCCCCCAGGTTAGGACGCGTTCCCCCAATTAGGCCGATAAATTGCAGTTTATCGAACGTGAACGTATTTTTATTGTCAAAAAGTTGGTTATATCATTATTTTTTTAGATTTTAGCACACGGAAAGTCTTTTAAATAAAAAAATGACATTTTTTAAGCATGCAATGATAACACATTATTAATAATAACCTAAAAATTACCTGTATGAGAAAAGTTTACCAAAAACTATCACACTTATGGCTTTTGCTCATCGCGTTATTGACTGTGCCCGTTGTGGCAACGGCCCAGGATTTATCGTCAGGTGGCGACGGTGGAAGCACTACCATTAAGTATCAAGAAAACTTTGACTATGACGAGGGCGACTTGCTCAACCAAGACAAGTGGACACAGTATGGCATTAATACAGCTGCTCCTATTCAAGTGGTGAACAAGACGCTTGAGTATGCCAACTATCCTGGTGGCGTAACGGGCAAGTGCATTCAGATGACACCGACTGTTTCAGGTCAGGACCTCTGCACACGCTTCGACTCGAACGATGAAGGTATAAAGAGTGGCTATGTTTATTATACGGCCCTCATTAATGTGACGAAGTTGCCTACGCAAGATGCTGCTTCTAGTCAAAACTATGTTATGAGTTTGCTCGTTCGCACTAAGAATTACAATGTTGGCGAGGCTACTGCTGGAAAATACTTCAGTTCAACAGAACTCGGTCGCCTCTTCATTGTTAAGGCCGATGATAATTCCTATAAAATCGGAATCTCGCGTGGCAGTTCCAAAGCCGTGTTCGCAGAAGGAACTTTTGCACTCAACACTACCCAACTTGTAGTCGTAAAGTATGGTGTAAAGACGAGCGATGATAAAGACGAGGTAAAACTCTATGTTAATCCAACCGACTTTACCAATGAGCCTAAGGAAGCAAGTGCAGAATTTGATGTAAGTGCTACAGGTACTTCAGTTGGCAATTATGGCCTGCAGGGTTTCGAACTTCGTCAAGGTTCTAATGCTTCGAACCAAGGCCCAGAAATGTATGTAGGCGCACTTCGCATTGCTCAGACCTATGCTGGCCTCTTCGGTGAAAGCAGTGGTGGTGACACACCTCAACCCGCTACGCCTACTATCAGCGTTAACAAGAACGATACCTTCTTGGCTGATACTTACGTAGGTTATCCCGTTACTAAGACTATCACCGTGAAGGGCGCAGATTTGATCAGCGACGTGACGGTTGCAATTGAAGGCACAGGTGTGACAGCTGACAAGACCACTCTTAGCAAGGAAGAAGTAGAGAGCGCAGAGGGTGCAAAACTCACTTTTACGTTTGATCCTACCGAAGCCGGCGAGGGTACCGTAAAGGTATCTTATAGCAGCGAAGGCGCTGAAACAGTGGAAGTTAACTATAGTTACAATGCCCTTTCATTCACCGACGTAGCAACGCTCAGCGAACTCAATGCTAAGAGCAGTGACAATTATGAAGTATATCGCTATACAGGCGAGGCTGTGGTAAGTTTTATTGACAAAACGGCTAACCGCATCTACGTTCAAGATGCTACTGCTGCAACTGTTATTGCGAATGAAAATTTAAAAATGCCTAATATAGGCGACAAACTTTCTGGCTTCTTTGGAACAGTTAGTAGCAGTTGGGGTGTAACTACGCTCACTCCCGAATCATTTATGGGACAAGCGGCAATGGGCAACGTGCTCAGCACCAACAATGAGATTGAACCCACTGTTGCTACCCTCGCTGAAGTAAAGGCTACTCCTAAGAATTACTTGAACAAACTCGTGCGCATTAATGGCGTAACCGTTACGTCTGATAGCGAAACTTTCGCTGAAGGCATGACACAACCTACGCTGAGCGATGGTACCGAAACGGCTAAGATGCGTATATTCAAGGGCACTTCGCTTATCGGTACGGCTATTCCTACGGAAGCGATCGACCTCGTAGGCCTCTCTACCTCAACGGGTGCAGTGATCATTGCACCACGTAGTGCTGAGGACATCAAGACACCTGAAGTAGCTGGCAACCCCGAACTTACCATTACACCTGCTCAGTTCGACATGGCGGCTGGCAAGGTAGGTCAAACCACTGAGGTGGGTATCATTCACATCAGCGCGAAGAACATGCCCGCAGCTACTACGTTTGAGATTACAGGTGCTAACCGCGCTATGTTTGCCACTTCGGTAACGGAGATTAAGAAGGGAACAAGTGAGACAGATGTTGTCATCTCTTATAACCCGACTGCCATTGGCAAGCACAGTGCACGTGTCTTTATCGACTGCCCCGAAGTGCCTACACTCTCACAATCTATTACCCTCTCAGCCTACGCCATTGACGAGCAAAATCCGCCCGTTGTTAAGGCCAACGTTGAAAGCGTAAACTTTGAAGCAAAGGCTGGCGAAACGGCAGAACAGACAATCGTGATCCAGACGGCTAACTTGCCCGACTATGCACACGTTAAGTTGGCCAGTGTTGACGTGTTCCGCATCAGTTCTTCTATGTTGATGAAGAATGCCAACACTTCTGTAAAGATTTCTTTCGTTCCGCTGAGTGCTGGCACTTACAACAACGAACTCATCGTTACTACTTTGGGCGCTGATGAGTTACACATTCCTATTAAGGGTGTAGCTACGGACAATACAATGCCTGACAAACCGACTGAGGGTGACCTCCTTCCGCTCGATCCTTCTAACCCCACAACATTGCTCAACGAACACTTTGATAAGGGTGAGAAGAATAAGCCTATCGCTATTGACGGTTGGAAGAACATTGCTACAAAGGGCACACGTGCTTGGTGGAACTATACGTTCAGCGATACGGACGAGTCAGCTGGCGAACACGTAGCAAAGGTAACGGCTTACGACTCTAAGGTAGAGGACGGTGACGAGACAGAAGCTGAGATGATGCTCGTTACGCCTGCCCTTAACTTTAAGGATGCTGCTTCAAAGGTTTTCACCTTCCGCGTTCGCGGTGACTATTTGACAGACAAGCAGACTGACCAACTCGAGCTTTGCTACATCGATCTCACTGATGGTGAGATGTACATCAGTCCCGTTGGCGGCTTCACAATGCCTTCAACAAAGGACGAGAGCGGTGAATGGTTTGAATATCACGTCGACCTCAGCGACCAGCCCATTGCTGACACCTTCTTTATGGCCTTCCGCTTTAAGAGCACACGTGGTCGTAACAACGCTGCTACTTACTACATTGACGATGTAAGTTTCGGTCGCACCGACCTTCCAGTCGTTCGCACTGATGTCGCATCGCTTGCTTTTGAAGCTATTAAGGGCCAAGATGCTACATCAGACGAGGTAACCGTAACGACTCAGAACCTGACTGAACCTATCAAACTCACCTTGGGGGGTGCTAATAAGAGCAAGTTCAAACTCTCTGAGAGTGAACTCCCAGCAGAGGGTGGTGTATTCACTGTTCGTTTCAACTCTGATGCTGAAGGCGTTCATGAAGCATACGTTAAGTTGGCTTCACGTGGCGCAGCCGACAAGTACGTTGTACTGACTGTCAACAACACCTTGCAGACAGGCATTGTTGGCATTAACGTTGCTCCTGCCGACATCACCATATTTGCTCTCAATGGTGTTGCCTTGAAGAGTGGCAAGGCCATCACGCCTGCCGAAGCTATCAAGGGCTTGCCCACTGGCACTTACATCTTGCAGAAGACTGATGCAAACAGCATTCAACGCTTCAAGATAGTAGTGAAGTAATCGCTTCTACACATTAATCATAGAAAGCCAAGATAAGGTCTACACCTCTATCTTGGCTTTTTTATTAAATTGCTATTTAGCGGCCTCTCCCCCTCACCCCCTCCCCGGCTGGGGAAGGGATGAGGGGGAGAGGCCGCTAAATATATAGGTAAACTGCAATCCTTCTTGCGTTCATGAAGGTTTTTCAAATGAAATCTGTAATTTTGCACCTTTAGTGAAAGCAATAAGGTATGAACGAAACGATACAGGTAAAGGGAGCGAGGGTAAACAACCTCAAGAACGTGGATATTGACATACCGCGTGACAAACTCATCGTTATAACCGGACTCAGTGGTTCGGGTAAGTCGTCGTTGGCCTTCGACACATTGTATGCCGAGGGTCAACGACGCTATGTTGAGAGCCTTTCAGCCTATGCACGTCAATTCTTGGGCCGTATGCACAAGCCTGAGTGTGACTACATAAAAGGACTTCCCCCTGCTATTGCTATCGAACAGCGCGTGACGAGTCGTAATCCGCGTTCGACCGTGGGCACCAGCACCGAGATATATGAATATCTTCGTCTGCTTTATGCACGCATAGGTCACACCTTCTCGCCCATAAGTGGTGTGGAGGTGAAGCGCCACACCGTGCAGGACGTGATTGACTGCATGCACTCTTACTCTATGGGCACGCGCTTTACCGTACTTGCTCCTATGCGAGTGCGTCAAGAACGTACCTTGCTCCAGCAGCTCAGCATCGACCTTCAACAAGGACTCTCACGTCTCGACGTTGACGGCGAAATGGTGCGCATTGAGGACTTTGCCGAACAATTGAAGGCGGGGCAAGTAGTCGTTGACGATGCACCACACGATGAGGCTTTGCCAGCTCCCACGCCTGAGGCTGTGTACTACTCGCTATCGCAACTCAATCTGTTGATTGACCGCCTTTCGGTAAGTGATGACAAAGACGTGCTTTCGCGTTTAGCCGACTCAGCAGAGACGGCCTTTTTCGAAGGTGATGGACAGTGTATGCTTCGCTTCTATCCAGCCCGTATTCTTCACACCTTTTCTACTCGCTTCGAGGCCGATGGCATTACATTCCGCGAACCTGACGACAATATGTTTTCGTTCAACTCGCCCATAGGCGCTTGCGAGCGTTGCGAGGGCTTTGGCCGCGTAATGGGTATTAGCGAACACCTCGTTGTGCCTGACACATCGAAGAGCCTTATGGATGGTGCTGTGATGTGTTGGCGAGGTGAGAAGATGGGAGAGTGGAAGAATGAGTTTATACGTCGTTGCTCAGTGCGAAAAAATGGGTTCCCTATCTTCGAACCTTATTATAAACTTACGCGCAAACAGAAGGACATGCTTTGGCATGGCGATGCGGCCGAACAACGATTACCTGAAGAAGAGCAAGTAAGCATTGATGCTTTCTTTCGCATGTTAGAGCGCAATCAGTACAAGATACAATATCGTGTCATGCTGGCACGCTATCGTGGCAAGACGATTTGTCCTGAGTGCCACGGTTCGCGCTTGAAGAAAGATGCAGAATACGTCAAAGTGGGCGGCCGTAGTATCACGGAATTGGTACAACTGCCTATCAAGGAGTTAGTTCCCTTCTTCGACCAGCTCGAACTCAGTGAACACGATGCAGCAGTGGCCAAGCGATTGCTGAATGAGATAAAGAGTCGTCTGCACTTTCTCTCTGAGGTAGGACTCAACTACCTCACGCTCGATCGCCTCTCTAATACGCTTTCGGGTGGTGAGAGTCAGCGCATCAACCTTGCCACATCGTTAGGTTCTTCATTGGTCGGCTCGCTCTACATTCTTGACGAACCGAGCATTGGTCTTCATCAACGCGACACGCGTCGCCTTATCAACGTATTGAAGGAGTTGCGCGACTTGGGAAATACGGTTATTGTGGTTGAACACGATGAAGAGATTATGCGTGCGGCTGACTATATTATAGATATAGGTCCTGAAGCGGGCCGATTAGGCGGACAAGTGGTGTACGCTGGCCCTTTTATGAAGAACGAGAATGAACTCTTGCAGTGTCACCCCGAACTCTTTGATAAGGAGAAGGGGGTATATTACTCACACACGCTCAACTACCTATATGGCCGCGAACAAATCCCCGTACCTACGACTCATCGCACGTGGAATCGTAGCATCATAGTTGAGGGAGCACGCGAGAACAATTTGAAGGGCATTGATGTAACCTTCCCTCTCAACGTGCTGACGGTCGTAACAGGTGTAAGTGGTTCGGGTAAGTCTACCCTCGTGCGCGACATCTTCTATCGGGCTCTCAAGCGGGCTAAAGACGAGGTGGCCGATCGTCCAGGCGAGTTCCGCCGACTGTCAGGTGACATTGATGCCGTGCAGGCCATTGAGTTTGTTGATCAAAATCCAATCGGTCGTTCTTCGCGTTCTAATCCCGTCACTTACGTCAAAGCGTATGACGAGATACGTAAACTCATGGCTGCGCAGCCATTGGCCAAGCAAATGGACTTTACACCAGCTTACTTCTCGTTCAATGCCGATGGCGGCCGTTGTGAGGAGTGTAAGGGCGACGGTGTAGTAAAGGTCGAGATGCAGTTTATGGCTGACTTAGTACTTGAGTGTGAGAGTTGTCATGGCAAGCGCTTCAAGAGCGACGTGCTTGAGGTAAAGTATGAGGGTAAGAATATCTACGATATGCTTGAGATGACTGTCAACCAAGCCATTGAGTTCTTTACCGAACATGGTCAGAAGAAGATTGTTAGCCGTTTGCGTCCTTTACAAGACGTGGGTTTGGGCTACATCAAGTTAGGCCAATCCAGTTCTACCCTTTCGGGCGGTGAAAACCAGCGTGTCAAGCTGGCCTATTATTTAGGTTTGGAACGTTCCGTACCTACGCTATTCATCTTCGACGAACCAACCACAGGTCTTCACTTTCACGACATCAACCGTCTGCTCCACGCCTTTAATGCCTTGATTGAGCGAGGCCATAGTATCGTAGTGATTGAACACAATCCTGATGTTATCAAGTGTGCTGACCATATCATCGAACTTGGCCCCGAAGGTGGCAACGAAGGCGGATATCTTATTCAAGGTTGATAAGTTGAGTGAGTTTAATAAGTTTATGAACTGCAGATTGACCAACTTATTAAACTCACTCAACTTATTAAACTCATTAAACTCATTAAACTAACTAAACTCATTAAACTAACAAAACTCATAACCCTCCCTTAATGGACATCTTGCACATCATTACCCAAATGCTGATGATATTCGGCATTGTGTTGGTCGGACTCTTTGCGGCCAAGCGTAATTTGTGGGCGGGCGATCTCGACCGCAAGCTCTCTATCTTTATTATGAACATATCCATGCCAGCACTTATCTTGGCATCGGTTATGGGCAAAGACCTCGCATTCGAAAACTCCGAACTCATCTCACTTGCCGTAGTGGCCGTAGTCAATTACATTGTACTCATTGGTTTGGCTTATCTCATACCCCACTTATTTAAGGTAAACAAAGCCCGATTAGGTATCAGTCGCTTTATGTTAGCCTTTGGCAACGTCAGCTTCATTGGCTACCCCGTGTGCGATGCCGTGTTCGGCTCAAAGGCCGTGTTTTGCGCCTCTGTACTCAATATTCCCTTCAACCTTTTAGTTTTCACTATCGGAGTCTCGTTTATAAATGGAGGCAAAGCTAAGAGTGCCTTCTCGCCCCGACTCATATTATCGCCTTGCGTTGTAGCTTCGCTCATTGCTGTAGTAATCGCTGTGGCACGCATTCAGATGCCCACGCCCGTGGGAGAGTGGTTTCACCTCTTAGGCGACCTCACCACTCCTTGTGCGCTGCTTATCATCGGTTCCAGTTTGAGCCACATACCCGTGCGCGATATGTTAGGCAATCGTTTTGTCTATTCCATGACGCTGCTTCGCCTCTTCATTCTCCCCTTAGCCGTAGGTGGCGTATTAGCTCTGATGGGGATCAATCCCTTTGTGAGCGACGTAGCTGTTGTGTTGAGTGCCATGCCTGTCGCCACCAATGGTATCATGCTCTGCCTACAATATGGTAAGGACGAGCGCGTAATGACGCAAGGTCTCTTCTTTACTACCTTGCTCTCCGTCATTAGTATCCCATTAGTAGCCTATTTGGCAAGTTTGTTCTAATTCTTAGTTGACGAGTTCTTTTAGTTGACAAGTTAACAAGTTGACAAGTTAACAAGTTGACGAGTTAACGGGTAAGTTTGAAGGTAACTTACTTGTCAACTCGTCAACTTGTTAACTTGTCAATCAAAATAAAAAAGAAGGAATGCTCTACTTTCTCCTCTCCCTCCTATCCCTCATTGCCGGTTATGCCATTGGCACCTTGCGTTCGCAGCGCGAGGCCATAGCAGCTAAAGCGCAACTCAAGGCCGAACAACAACATGCTGACGAGGCCATGCGCAAACAGGCGCAAGCCCTACGTGCTGAGTTTAAAGCCATGTCCGTCGAAATGATGCGCACACAAGGCGATGCCCTACGCGAGCAACACGTCAACTCGCTCGAAGCCTTACTCAAACCTCTTGGTCACGACATCGAAGCCTTTCGCACGCAGTTTGTAAAAGGACACGCCTCGCTCGATGGCTATATCAAAGCCCTCGTCGAACAGACGCAGTCGCTTGGTCGCGAAGCTGACGACCTTGCCAAAGCTCTTAAAGGCAACACCAAGTTGCAAGGCAATTGGGGCGAAGCTGTATTGGCCAACCTACTTTCTGTATCAGGTCTCACTGAAGGCCGCGACTATACGCTGCAAAGCCACGTAGCTGACGGACGTGGCTCCGTAGCGATACCCGATGTAGTGGTTCACCTACCGCAAAGTCGCAACGTTATTATTGACTCTAAGGTATCACTCAAAGCCTTTACCGAATACGTGGCTGCCGACGATGCCCTTGAGCAAGACCGCCTCATGAAAGAGCACTTACGCAGTGTGCGTCAACATATTAAGGAATTGGCCGATAAGAATTATAGCAAGTTGGTAAAGGATAGCATTGGTTACGTTTTAATGTTCATTCCTGGCGAAGCCGCCTATGTAGCTGCCGTGACGGCCGACCCTACACTGCCCACTGAAGCTTACAAGCAACACGTTATCCTTATCAACCCCACCAACCTTCTCATGGCCCTTCAGCTGGCTTACAATCTGTGGCAGAGTGAGTTACAAAGCCGTTCGGTTAACGAGATTTACACCTCAGCCGAGAAACTTTATAAAAAGTTTAGTACCTTTGCCCAAAACTTTGTAAAGATAGGCAACTCTATCGACCAACTGCACCGCACCTACGATGATGCACAACGCCAACTCACCACAGGTCGTGGCAACATCATCAGTCAATTAGAGGGTTGGCGCAAGAAGGGACTTACCCCCTCAGCCTCTCTCCCCGATGAATTAACGGGAGAAGAAGAAAACTAATTAAAGTGTGAATGCATGGTTAATGTGCAAATGTGCGAATGTGCAAATGTGCAAATGGTCGCCTTTATTTACTGAGTTTTAAGAAAAAGGAATGATGCAATGTCATTAAAACACAGCAAGTAAAAGCGACCATTTGCACATTCGCACATTTGCACATTCGCACATTAACCATGCATTTGCACATTAAAAATATCGTTTGCCATGTTTAAATTCGAAGCAAAATCAAAGTTAAAGGGCGGAATGACACTTGTAGGTGCCGTGTTGGTAGTCGTGGCGCTACTCGTCTACTTCCTGCCACGCGAAACCAAGTTTGGCTACGAATACGAGCAAGGACGCCCCTGGCGTTACAACTCACTCATAGCCACCTTTGACTTCCCAATATATAAGACGCAACAAGAGGTTGAAGCCGAAAGCGATAGTGCTTTGGCCAACTTTCAACCCTTCTATGTTGAGAATGCTCAAATGGGCCAACGCCAGATAGCCGCCTTTCATAACGACTTTGTCAATGGTGCGTTCAACGATGTGCCAGCACGCTTCTTACCTCACATCGAACGACTCATGGCAGCTGTCTATCAAGCGGGTATTGTCAACTCGGCCGACCTTTCACAGATGGCCAAAGATCGCATTACAGGCATTCGTGTAGTCGAAGGCACTGAAGCCCTCTCGCGTTCTCTCACCGAACTCTACTCTACTCGCTCGGCCTACGAATACATCGTACATTGCGACAGTACACAGTTTCCACGCGAGATAATAGCCCGTTGTAACCTCAATCAATACCTCGCCCCCAACCTACTCGTTGATAGTGCCAAGACAAGCACCGCACGTGAGGACCTCATCGCCTCCGTAGCTCCCGCAGCAGGTATGGTACAAAGTGGACAGCGCATCATCGATCGTGGCGAGATTGTGTCGGCCGACCAATATAAGATACTACAATCCTTCGAGCGTGAGACCGTGCGTCGCAATGACCCTTCAGAAGGCTTTTGGCAGGTGCTCCTCGGACAGGTTATCTTCGTGTCGTGCATTTTAGGTTCATTTGTCTACTACCTCCGCCTCTATCGGCGCGACTATCTTTATTCACCTCATAGCATATTGCTCCTATCGTCGCTAGTAGCTATCTTCCCCTTGATTACCTATCTCATGGTCGATCATAAGACGTTTAGCGTCTATATGGTGCCTTACGCCATGGTGCCCATCTTTGTGCGCACCTTCATGGATTCTCGCACCGCCTTCATGGCCATGGTGTGCAGCGTCGTGCTTTCTTCTTTTGCCCTTCACTCTAACTACGAGTTTGTGGTCGTACAATTCATGGCGGGCATGACTGCTATCTATGCCCTTCGCGACTTGAGCGAACGTTCGCAACTCCTACGTGTAGCCCTTTACGCCTTCCTCACGTCTACCACTATTATGCTTGGTTTCGACCTTTCACAAGGCGTCGATTGGAGCCACATCGATCGTTCTATCTATATATATAATGGTGTAAATGGTGTTCTCCTACTCTTTGCCTATCCCCTACTCTATCTGTTGGAGAAGACATTTGGCTTCACTTCAAGCGTAACGTTGGTCGAACTTTCCAATACGAACAATATAATCTTCCGCCTTATGGCCAAGAAGGCACAAGGCACCTTTGTTCACTCCTTGCAAGTGGCCAACCTCGCTGCCGAGGTGGCCGATAAGATTGGAGCCAAACCTCAGTTGGTGCGTACGGGAGCACTTTACCATGATATAGGTAAAATGGTCAACCCCGCGTTCTTTACCGAAAATCAAACGGGTGTCAACCCACACGATGAACTCAGCGAAGAGCGTTCTGCACAAATCATCATCAGCCACGTGACAGAAGGTCTTCGTTTAGCGGATAAATATCACCTGCCTAAAGTGATACGTGACTTCATCTGTACTCACCACGGACGTTCACAAGTAAAGTATTTCTATATACAGTGGCAAAACAAACATCAAGGCGAGCAGCCTGACCCCAAACTCTTTACTTATCCTGGCCCCAACCCTTTCACGCGCGAACAAGCCATTCTCATGATGTGCGATGCCGTTGAAGCATCGTCACGTTCGCTCAAGGAATACACCGAGGAGAGTATCAAAGAGTTGGTCGACCGCATCGTCGACGGACAAGTGCAGGCAGGCTACTTCCGCGAGTGTCCTATCACCTTCCGCGATATTGCCGATGCCAAGCGCGTACTCGTAGAGAGTATCAAGACAATCTACCATACGCGCATAGCCTATCCCGAACTCAATCCCAAACCCATCACTCCGCGTCCACAACCCCGACGCCCCTACTTCTTCGGACGTAGATAACTATCAACTCTAAAAAAATAAGAACCTATGATACAAAATGGAGAAAACTATATACGTTTTGATTGGGCGATGAAACGCCTCTTGCGCAATAAGGCCAATTATGTGGTGTTAGAGGGATTCTTATCCTCACTGATTGGTAAAGGGATAAAAATTCACCGATTCCTTGAGAGCGAAAGCAATCAAGAAGATGATGAAGACAAATACAATCGTGTCGATATCTTTGCAGAGAGCGAAGGCGGCGAACTCTGCATTATTGAAGTGCAGAATAGCCGCGAGCTATCTTACTTTCATCGCATGCTATATGGAGTGTCAAAAGCCATCACGGAATACATCGGTTTAAGCAAGCCCTATGATGAGGTGCGCAAAGTGTATTCCATCAATATTGTCTATTTTGAACTAGGACAAGGTAAAGATTACGTTTATCATGGCAGGACAGAGTTTAAGGGCATACATGCACCGTATGATACATTAAAACTCTCAGTACGTCAAAATGAAAAGTTCTTTGGAAAAAAAGAAAAAGATATACTACGTCGTAAAGATGCAGGTATGCTCTTTCCAGAATATTACGTATTGCGTGTAAACGATTTTGACTCTGTAGCTAAAACACCGCTTGACGAATGGATTTCCTTTCTAAAAACAGGACAAATAAGTAATGAGGCAAAAGCAGCAGGACTTCCTGAAGCTCGTGAGCGCTTACGTGTTGATGCCCTTTCCGAAGATGATAGGCAAGCCTATTTTCGCCACATGGAATCTGTTCGTCATATGAAGAGTCTTTTCGACACTAGTCGCGATGAAGGTTACGAGGAGGGTCGTGCAGAAGGTCGCGAAGAAGGTCGCGAAGAAGGTCGCAAAGAAGGTCGTGCAGAAGGTCGTGCAGAGGGCCGTGTTGAGGGTCGCGAAGAAGGTCGTGCAGAAGGTAAACTTCTACAACAAATAGAAGTGGCACGTACCATGTTGGCAGATGGAATGCAGCTTAGTTTGGTAATGAAGTATACAGGCTTAACGAAAAAGCAAATAGAGGAAAGTCGAAGTTAGACTATGGCTAGGCAATAAAAGGGAAAAAAATGCTTTTTCCCTTTTTATTGCGCTCACCTTGCACTAACTTTGCATCTCAAAATAAAGAAAAGTAATAACAAATAACATACGATGAATTTTGTAGAAGAACTCAAATGGCGCGGCATGTTGCACCAAATGATGCCGGGTACTGAAGAATTGCTCGAAAAAGGCATGACAACAGCCTATGTAGGTATCGACCCAACGGCTGACTCTTTACACATTGGCCATCTCTGCTCTGTAATGATGCTCCGCCACTTCCAGCGTGCGGGCCACAAGCCATTAGCACTCGTAGGTGGTGCAACAGGTATGATTGGCGACCCTTCAGGCAAAAGTGCCGAGCGTAACCTCCTTACCGAAGACATTCTTCGCCACAACGTTGCTTGTATCAAGAAGCAACTCTCTCACTTCCTCGACTTCGATTCTGATGCTCCCAATGCAGCCGAATTGGTTAACAACTACGACTGGATGAAGGACTTCACCTTCCTCGATTTCGCACGCGAGATTGGTAAACACATTACTGTCAACTATATGATGGCTAAGGATAGCGTGAAGAAACGCTTGAATGGTGAAGCACGTGACGGACTTTCATTCACAGAGTTTACCTACCAGCTCTTACAGGGTTACGACTTCCTCCACCTTTACGAGACGAAGAACTGCAAACTCCAAATGGGTGGTTCTGACCAATGGGGCAACATCACCACTGGTACCGAACTTATTCGTCGTACTCTTGGTGCTGAAGCTGATGCTTATGCCCTCACTTGTCCGCTTATTACCAAGGCTGACGGTAAGAAGTTTGGTAAGACGGAGCAAGGCAACGTATGGCTCGACCGTCGTTACACCACTCCTTACAAGTTCTACCAATTCTGGCTCAATGTAGGCGACGAAGAAGCAGAACGTTATATCAAGATCTTCACCTCACTTGAGCACGATGAGATTGAAGCCCTCATTGCCGAACATCGTGCCGACCCAGGTCGTCGTCTCCTTCAGAAGAAGTTGGGCGAAGAGGTTACCTGTATGGTACACAGTCGTGAAGACTATGAAATGGCCCTCGAAGCCTCAAACATTCTCTTCGGCAAGGCTACTAAAGATAGCCTCTTAAAACTTGATGAAGCTACGCTTCTCAGCGTATTCGATGGTGTACCCCAATTTGAGGTAGCCAAAGATCAAGTTCTTGGAGCCAAGGCTGTTGACCTCTTTGCCGAAACCACCAAGTGTTTCGCTTCAAAGGGTGAAATGCGTAAGCTCACCCAGGGTGGTGGCGTAAGCCTTAACAAAGAAAAACTTGCTGCTTTCGATCAGGAAATCAATTCTGACGACCTCATTGACGGCAAGTATCTTCTTGTTCAGCGTGGTAAGAAGAACTACTTCCTCATCATTGTGAAGTAACATATATATATTAATTATATGTGTACATTATAAGGTATATTATATAGTACGCACGTGTACTATTCAGCAACTAAGGGGCAGGCCTTCTGGCTTGCGAATAAAGAGTCATGAGTCAGCTATTTTTAGCTCACCATTCTCTTATTCGCAGACCAAAGGTCTGCCCCTCAGTTGTAGCTTAACCATGCGTAGTTAAGTAGGTAAATTTTGCAACTAATTGAAAATCAATACTTTTAGAAATGCAAAGTACTTAAGAAAATCTCCATGATAGCTGCTTTTCGCCCATTTTTCGCAAAAACACCCACAAAAAGGCCTTCAAAACGCAAAAACATCGTTGAAAAAACTCAAAAACACAGTGCAAGAGATTTATCGCTCCCTCAGTGTTTTTAAATTTCTCCCTCAGTGTTTTCATTTTTCTCCCTCAGTATTTTCAAAATACTCCCTTTTACCCCTCATATCTTCCTCAGTGTTTTTTTAGAACGTCACATTTAGAACGTCAAGATTTCTTACCTATAGTCACAAATTGCAGTTTGAATAATTAACGATAAATTACATGATAATTAATGCCCCCCAGCGTGCTCATATATATATTATATGTATATACGCGTAAAACAAGCGCATTTATGTTCTTCAACACAAAACATAAAAAAATAGTCCCAATTATTTGTTCCTTCAAAGCAGAGAGCGTACTTTTGCCTTGTTACTCGTTCCCCGCGAAAAAAGTTTGAAAAAAGTTTCATTCTATAAGTCGTTGGTTTACAACGTCTTACGCATTTAGAGGAGAAATTTCTCAAAAATTTCTTCCAAAAACATTTGGCTCGTAATGAAAAAGTCTCTACCTT
>UQHJ01000054.1 GCA_900540885.1 uncultured Prevotella sp. | reverse complement strand
CTAACTTGGGGGGCAACGCGTCCTCTTTTTGGAGTGACGCGTCCTCACCTGGGGGCGACGCGTCCCCGCGTCGGTATTTGCTTGTCAAGGCTCGATATATTTATAATAAAGCATTGCCATGTTGGGGCCTCGAGCCCCAACATGGCAATACCGACGCGGGGACGCGTCGCCCCCAGGTGAGGACGCGTTTCTCCCACTCTTTTATAAGGTATAAGGAGTTTTACTTATTGAGTTTCCAAGTAGCTCCTTCTTTTGTATCTTTTACTTCAAATCCGTAGGCTGCGAGTTCGTCACGAATTTGATCACTGGTAGCCCAATCTTTAGCAGCTTTAGCTTTGGCACGAAGTTGGAGCAAGAGGTCGATAGCATGACCATAAGCTTCTTCGCGCTGAGCATTGCCACCTTCTGCTTCACTCTTGAGACCTAAGATGTCGAACACAAAGGTGTTTACTACCTTCGTCAAAGCTTCAAGTCCAGCAGGAGTAATCGTTTCTTTCTTATCAATCAATTGGTTGATAATGCGGCAAGCATCGAAGAGGTGACTAATGACGATAGGTGAGTTGAAATCGTCGTCCATGGCTTCATAACACTTAGTTGCCAACTCATTGGCGTATGCTTCGGTGAGGTTGCCACCATCTACAGCTTCGATGCGGCCAAGCTGCGATACGGCGTCCATCAAACGGTCAAAACCTTTCTTTGAAGCTTGAAGGGCTTCGTTAGAGAAGTCGACGGTAGAACGATAGTGTGCTTGAAGGATAAAGAAGCGAATCGTCATGGGTGAGTAGGGCTGCGTAAGCAATGGGTGCGAACCAGTGAAGAACTGGTCGAGCGTGATGAAGTTGTTATAGCTCTTACCCATCTTCTTACCTGCAATCGTAATCATATTGTTATGCATCCAATACTTTACCATTTGGTCGCCCTGTGAAGCTACGGCCTGTGCAATCTCACATTCGTGGTGAGGGAATACGAGGTCCATGCCGCCACCGTGAATGTCGAAGTGATTGCCCAAGTATTTGCGTCCCATAGCGGTGCACTCGCAGTGCCAGCCAGGAAAACCTTCGCTCCAGGGTGATGGCCAACGCATGATGTGTTCGGGCTGTGCCTTCTTCCAAAGAGCAAAGTCTACTTGATGATGTTTCTCACCCACCCCATCGAGTTCACGACTTGCATCGTGTACGTCCTCTAAATTACGACCAGAGAGTATGCCGTACTTGTGGTCTTGGTTGTACTTCACTACATCGAAGTAGATAGAACCATTTGACTCGTAGGCATAACCATTGTCGAGGATTTGCTGTACGAGTTGCTCCTGTTCGATGATATGTCCTGTAGCGTGGGGTTCGATGCTTGGGGGCAACACGTTAAGTTTTGCCATAGCCGCATTAAAGCGATTGGTATAGTACTGTGCCACCTCCATGGGTTCGAGTTGTTCGAGGCGTGCTTTCTTAGCGATCTTGTCTTCCCCCTCGTCGGCATCGTGTTCAAGATGACCTACATCGGTAATATTGCGCACATAGCGCACTTTATAACCTAAATGCTTGAGGTAACGGAATACGAGGTCGAAGGTGATAGCAGGACGTGCATGACCTAAGTGGGCATCACCATAAACGGTGGGGCCGCATACGTACATACCTACGTGTCCTTCGTGAATGGGCACAAAGCGCTCTTTCGTGCGCGAGAGTGTATTATAAAGGCATAAATCGTGTTGCATACGTTTTCTTAATTATTGTTATTGTGTTGTTACATTGCAAAGGTAGTGTTTTTAAACCTCCTAACAAGTAACATAAAGATAAAAAAGCCTCTCTCCCTACTCCTCCCCGGTCGGAGAGGGGGGAGGGGGAGAGCCCCTTTATTGTTTTTCCAAGAATGCGGCAATACCGTCTTCATCGTTTGAGAGCGTGATGTAATCAGCCTCAGCACGCAGTTCGGGCACGGCATTGGCCATGGCTACACCTCGTCCTGCAAAGCGTATCATCGTGAGGTCGTTATATCCATCACCAAAAGCGGTGAGGTCGACCGCTGAGAGGTGAAGCACATCAAGTAAGCGTGCCAACGACTGTGCCTTGTCTATGCCTTTGGGTACTAACTCTACAAAGATGGGGGCGGAACGGAATACTTCCATTTTGTCTGCTACCAAGGCTAAGAGTTCCTTCTCGGCCTGGGCCATGCGTTCGGGTGGACCAGCTAATAAGAGTTTGGTAGGTTGCGCCTCAATGCTTTCCAACAAGTTATCAACACCCCGAATAGGCATTTTGTTAACATGGCTCTCCACTTGTACTTGTTCTTCATTGGGCATCTCGGTCACAATCTCTTTCCCCACATATCCCAGCAGAGCGATATGATGCGTGCGCGCATAGTCATGGAGTATTGGCAGCACTTCTGCGGGGAGATGTTTGCTATACAATTCTTCGCCCGTAGTACAATCTATTATCTTGCCACCATTATATGAGAGTATGTAGCCACCGCGTTGTTGCATTTCTAAACATTCGGCCACGGGCATAATGCCATACGTGGGACGCCCTGAGGCCAAAACGATGGCGGCCCCATTGGCTTCAGCTTGCAAGAGTGCCTCACGCGTACGAGCGGTTACTTCCTTTTTACTATTGGTAAGTGTGCCGTCAAGGTCGAGCGCAATGACTGACGTTTTCTTTGTTTGCATATTTTGTTTAGATTGGGAGTTTTATAATGAGTTTAATAGGTTTAATAAGTTTATTGAGTTTAATGAGGTGATTAGTTTGTAGTTCATAAACTTATTAAACTCAATAAACTTATTAAACTCAATAAACTCATTAAACTCATTTTCCATTCACTCTTTCCACCTCCCACATGACAATGCCTGCGGTAACGCTTACGTTCATGGAGTGCTTCGTACCGTATTGTGGAATTTCGAGCGCCTGGTCGCACGCATCGACTACGGCTTGTTGCACCCCCTTTACTTCATTGCCCATCACCAAAGCATAGCGTTGGCCAGGAGTGAAACTAAATTCACCTAACTTTAGGCTACCCTCCACTTGTTCTACTGCCAATACGGTGTAGCCCTCTGCCTTTAGTTCGGTGACGGCTTGCAGCGTGTCTTCATAATAACGCCACGTGACGGAGTCTTCAGCACCAAGTGCGGTCTTATGAATTTCGGGTGAAGGGGGCGTGGCCGTTATGCCACACATATATACGGCCTTCAATCGAAAGGCATCGGCCGTACGCAACACGCTCCCCACATTGTGAAGGGAACGAATATTGTCAAGCACGATAATGAGGGGCAACTTCTCGGACTGCTTAAAAGTGGCTATGTCAATGCGGTTGAGATCTTCGACGGTAAGTTTTCGCATAGGGTATTACGCTTATTATAGGATTATTGCTTTCGCGTGTTCTAATAAATGGGGTTTCTATTTGGAGCTTATGAGGTTATAAAGTTACATCACATGACTCTACAACTAAGTAACGTGAAACTATTATCGTTTCTACTGGACTGCGAAGTTACAAAAAAGGCGTGGAAAACCCCGTGTATAACCCGTTGAAAAGCTGTTGAAGGGAATGGTGAAAACTATCAGCGCAGCGCGACGTTTAGCCACAGAACGTTTTCAACGAGTTAACAGCATTATACACAGCTTTTAAGTCATGCTCTCCACAGAAAAAGGATGTTTTCAACCCACTTTTTTTATTCTCACAATCGTTTTCAACAGGGTGTGGATTATTCATTATTTAGTATCGCATAAGGGTTGTATTTAAGGGGGGAGTCGCACGATAGAGAGTGTGGATAAAAATGTGAGTAACCGTGTGTATAACGTTGATAAGTTAATAGCCAAATATTGGGGCTGAAAAGTATCAACACTTTCCACAGACAAATATACCTACCATACATTCTTCTTTTATTTATCTATAGAATAAAAAGAGAATAGAATATATGAATATAAAAGAGTGAACGGGTGGGTGTGGAAAAAACAAAAGTGGGAGGAAGATGGGGGAGGGTATTTAGCGAAGTAGCATGTTGTAAATATGTCTGCCTAATTGGGTGGCGGGTTTGTAACCCGCGGCAGCAGCATGTTATAATTTATCTGCCTATTGTCAAAGAGAACGTACCCCCCCCGTTAGGGGTAAATAAAGTAGCCAGCCATGTAAAAGGCGTTAAACTTTTGCATGGCTGGCTACCTACCTTATTTAACCCCTAACGGGGGGTGTTCTATTTAGCCCGTTTCGCTCTGCCGCCACGGGGACGTTTGTTCTTCTTCTTTGCGTCAGCCTTCTTGCCGCCGCCCTTGCTAAAGTCAGCGGGTGAGGGAGCAGGACGCTTCACGTCGCCACTCTCGTCGCTCACTAAAGCAAAGTCAAGTTGACGACGCTCTAAGTTGGCACGTTCTACGCGAATGCGCACCTTGTCGCCCAAAGCATAACGCTTGTGGTAACGACGGCCTACGAGGCAGAAGTTGCGCTCATCGAACTCATAATAGTCGTCGAGCAACATACGCAGCGGTATCATGCCCTCGCAAGAGTTCTCGTCTATCTCAACGTAGAGGCCAAACTCTGTCACACCACTTACCGTTCCGTTAAACTCCTGACCGAGGCGGTCGGCCATGAACTCTACTTGTTTGTACTTAATAGAAGCGCGCTCGGCCGTTGCAGCGAGTTGCTCCATGTTAGAAGATTGTTCGCACAACTCTTCGTACTTCTTCTGACTAACAGAACGGCCGCCCTCAGCATAGCGCGTTAGGAGGCGGTGAACCATCGTGTCGGGGTAACGGCGGATAGGAGAGGTGAAGTGGGTATAGTAGTCGAACATCAAGCCGTAGTGGCCAATGTTGTGTGTGCTATAGCGGGCTTTCATCATGGCGCGCAAGGCCACCATTTCGACTACTTCTTCTTCCTTTCGGCCTTTGACGTCGGATAAGAGGCGGTTGAGGCTCTTGCTCACCTCCGTCTTGGTGCCGTCGGTACGTATCTTGTAACCAAAGCGAGCAATAAAGGCACTGAGCTTTTCCATCTTCTCGGGGTCGGGTACGTCGTGAATACGATATACGAACACTTTGGGTTTCTTACCACGCGGCACGACAGCAATCTTCTGTGCCACGCTGCGGTTGGCCAAGAGCATAAACTCTTCTACTAACTTATTGGCATCTTTGGCCACTTTGACGTAAGTGCTAATGGGGTGGCCCTTTTCGTCTACTTCGAAGCGTACCTCAGAGCGGTCGAAACCGATTGAACCATTCTTAAAGCGTTTTGCACGTAGAATCTTGGCAAACTTATCAAGTTGAATGAGTTCTTCTGCATATTCGCCTTCGGGCGCACTACCTGCGGGAAGAGCCTCTGGGTGGTCGCCAGGGAGGTTGAGGTCAGCTTCTGATGCCACGCCGTTGCGCTCAAGTATATACTGCACCTCTTCGTAAGTGAAGCGACGGTTGCTCTTAATGACGGTATGTGCCAAGTGCCAGTCAACTACCTCGCCTTTATCGTTCATGTGGAAGATTGTAGAGTAAGTCAACTTCTCTTCATCAGGGCGCAGAGAGCAGATAAAGTTGCAGAGGCGTTCGGGCAACATCGGTATGGTGCGGTCGACCAAGTAAACGCTTGTGGCACGCTTTACAGCCTCCTTGTCGATAATGTCGCCTTCCTTCACGTAGTGTGAGACGTCGGCTATGTGGACGCCCACTTCCCACTGTCCCTTCTGTAGGAGACGGATAGAGAGGGCATCGTCAAAGTCCTTCGCATCGTGAGGGTCGATGGTAAAGGTAGTCACCTCGCGGAAGTCCTCACGACGGGCTATCTCTTCGGGAGTAATATCGGGCGACAACTTCTCAGCCGCCTTCTCTACCTTCTCAGGATAGGTGTAGGGCAGTCCGTACTGTGCCAGGATGGCGTGCATCTCGGCATTGTTCTCTCCTTGCTTACCCAGTATGTCCACCACCTTGCCAATAGGACTCTTTGAGTCGCTGGGCCATTCTATAATCTTAACGACAGCCTTATCGCCATTCTGACCGCCATTGAGTTTGTCTTTCGGAATGAAGATGTCGGTGGCCAAAGAGCGGCTTTCGGTGATTAAGAATCCATAGCCGCGCTCTACTTGAAGTTGGCCGACAAAGGTATCGTTGGCGCGTTCAATGATTTCGGTCACTTCGGCCTCACGCGTATGACCGGCACGGCGTGCCAGCATCGTCACCTTTACGCGGTCGCCGTCGAGGGCATGCATTGAGTTGCGCTCACATACGAGTATGCTCTTGCCGCCGTCGTCGGGCACGAATGAGTTACGCCCGTTGCGTTTGCGTACGAAAGTTCCTTCCATTACGTTAGAGCGCACAGCGTTGCGATAGTGTCCATTGCCGTCGGTCGAGATGTAGTCATCAAGTACGAGGTCGCTCAGTGCGTCCATGATTATCATCTTGGCAGGATGATTATTAGCCTTTAACTGCGTAAAGAGTTCTTTTACGTCATATTCTTTTTCAGGGTTGGCATTGAATAGGTCAACTAACCATTGGGCCACGTTCTTCTTCTTCAGTCGGCCCGACCCTTTCTCTTTCTCTTTCTTATCTTTCTTTGCCATGGTGGTTTCTTTTTTTAGTTAACAAGTAAGTTAGTTAACAAGTTAACGAGTTGACGAGTTGACGAGTTGACGAGTTAACAGGTAAGTTTGTCTCTTAGTTAACGAGTAGAAAAGGTAACTTACCCGTTAACACGTTAACTCGTTAACTTGTCAACTAAAAAACTCATCAACTATCACACAAAGTAACGATATTTTTTGCTATCGTGCAACGTTATTAATATATAATAACGCACAGAAAAGGATAATCTTAGTACTTTTGTTGCCTAAAAAACTACTTTTGAAGCATAATAAGCATCGATAAAATCATGTTTGAACGTATACTTTGCTTGATCATCTGCGTTTTCTCAATACTGTGTATGCAAGCCCAATCGGGCGATGACAAGCATCAAAAGGCCAACACCGAGGTGGAAGAGGTGGAGGTGCCTATCATGACGCAGTTGGGTAGCACGCAATATAAGGGGCATACCATTCCGCACGTTATTCTGCCAGCTCTACCCAAGTACGCTCCTTTGACGTTTAAGAACGATAAGGAGCGTGAGCAATACAACCGCTTGGTGTATAATGTAAAGAAGGTGCTGCCGTGGGCCAAATTGGCCAAACTCACGATTATCGAGACGGTGGATGTATTGGACCAATTGCCTGATAAGCGCTCGCGCGATGAGCATATTAAGCAAGTGGAGCATGGACTCAAACAACAGTATGGCCCTGCGCTCAAGAAGCTCACTCGCTCGCAAGGCCGCTTGCTCATCAAGTTGGTCAACCGTGAGTGTAACCAGACGGGTTATGCCATAGCCAAGGCCTTTATCGGTCCTTTTAAAGCCAACCTTTATCAAGGCATCGCCGTACTCTTCGGCAATAGTCTAAACAAAAAGTACGACCCTGAAGGCGACGACCGCTACACAGAGCGCGTCGTGCGCATGGTAGAAGCTGGCGTGATTTAATAGAATTGTGTGAGTGAACTAACAGACAGGAATGAACATTATTTTAATAAGATAGTAGTATCTTTGCAAGATGAAACAGCAACTTACGATACTAAAGGTGGGAGGCAAGATAGTCGAGACTCCTGCCTTGCTTCAGCAACTGCTCACAGACTTCGCACAGATAGAAGGACGCAAGATATTGGTACATGGTGGTGGCCGCACGGCTACTGACATGGCAACTCGCTTGGGCATCGAAACGCACATGGTTGACGGACGACGCATTACGGACGCTGACATGTTACGCGTGGTGACTATGGTGTATGGCGGATTAGTGAATAAAACGCTGATTGCACAACTCCAAAGCCGTGGGGTGAATGCGATAGGACTGACGGGAGCTGATATGAACGTAATTCGTTCGCATCGTCGTCCCTTGAAGAAGGGCATTGACTATGGCTTTGTGGGCGACGTTGATAAGGTGGACGCTGAACGCTTGGCACTGCTGCTTGATGCGGGTATTACGCCCGTCATGGCACCTCTAACGTACGACGGCGAGGGCCATCTACTCAACACAAATGCCGACACTATTGCTTCAGAAACGGCTAAGGCAATGGCAGCACGCTACGAAGTTACACTCATCTATAGCTTTGAACACGCTGGCGTACTGACCAATCCTGACGACGAACAGAGCGTTATCCCTACTATCACGGCCGAAACGTTTGAACAACTCAAGGCTGACGGTATCGTGAGCGGAGGTATGTTGCCCAAACTTGAGAATTGCCTTGCTGCCGTTGCCGCTGGCGTAAAGAAAGTGGTGATTGGGGGAACGGTGATAGAATAACGGCCTCTCCCCCTAACCCCCTCCCCGACCGGGGAGGGGGACTAGTTACCTTTTATTGCTGAGTTTATAATGGCATTGTTTCATTGCCACATTAGCATATTGCCACATTAGCACATTAAAACCATGACGAAATACGAAATAATGGCTCCCGTGGGTTCGCGCGAGAGCTTGGCTGCTGCCCTCAAGGCAGGAGCTGATTCTATATACTTTGGCATTGAAGCACTCAATATGCGTGCCCATAGTGCCAGTCGCTTTACGATTGACGACTTGCGCGACATTGCTGCACAGTGTAGCGCACAGGGCGTAAAGTCATACCTTACGGTCAACACCATTATCTATGATGAAGACATCGAACTCATGCACCACATCTGCGATGCCGCTCACGAGGCGGGCATTTCGGCTATTATCGCTTGCGACGTAGCTGTAATGGACTATTGCAACCGCATTGGGCAGGAGGTACACCTCTCAACGCAGCTCAATATCTCTAACACAGAGGCATTGAAGTTTTATGCACGCTTTGCCGATGTGGCCGTATTGGCACGCGAGTTGAACCTTGACCAAGTGGCACGCATTCACGAGGCCATTGAGCGTGAACACATCTGCGGCCCTTCGGGTGAACTCATTCGTATCGAAATGTTCTGCCATGGTGCGTTGTGTATGGCCGTAAGCGGCAAGTGCTACCTCTCACTCGACAATTTAGGTCGTTCGGCCAATCGCGGACAGTGCATGCAAGTGTGCCGTCGCAGCTATACGGTGAAGGACCGCGAGACGGGTGTAGAACTCGACGTTGACAATAAGTACATCATGAGTCCGAAGGACTTAAAGACGATTGGCTTCATTGACCGCATGATGAAAGCTGGTGTGCGCGTGTTTAAGATCGAAGGCCGCGCCCGCAGTGCGGAGTACGTCTACACCGTTGTGCAATGTTACAAAGAGGCCATTGCTGCCGTAGAGGACGGCACGTTCAGTCCTGAAAAGGTAGAGAAATGGAACGAGCGCCTCAAGACAGTATTCAACCGTGGCTTCTGGGACGGCTATTACTTAGGTCAGAAGTTGGGCGAGTGGAGCGAAGTGTACGGTTCGGCTGCTACCGAGAAGAAGCAATACATAGGCAAAGGCCAGAAGTACTTCTCAAAGCTGGGCGTGGGCGAGTTTTACCTCGAAGCTGGCGACTTCAATCGTGGCGACAAATTGCTCATCGTTGGTCCGACTACGGGGGCGCTCTACGTTACCGCTACCGACATTCACGGTGACAACGGCCCTATCGATGTGGCCAAGAAAGGTATGCGCGTAGCTATCCCCGTGCCCGAAAAGGTGCGCCCGAGTGATAAACTTTATAAAATAGTAAAGGCGTAAAGGCCATTACTATTTTATAAATGTGCGAATGTGCGAATGTGCAAATGGTCGCCTTTGTACGCGCAGTTATAAAAGCATTAAGTCATTAGCACATTCTCACATTTGCACATTCTCACATTTGCACATTTGCACATTAGATTATGTATCTCCTATTTGACTTTGGTGGCGTGTTGGTCGACCTCGACCGTCAGCGCGTAGAACGTTCGTTCGATGAGATAGGTTTCGACATACGTCCCTATCTTGGCACCTATAAACAAGCCGGTATCTTCTCCCAATTGGAACAAGGACGCATTACGGAACATGAGTTTTGTGACGGCATACGTTCGCTCTGTCAGCAAGGCGGAGGCATGACCGACTGCTTGAGCGATGAGGCTATCACCGCAGCGTGGGAAAGTTACCTCACCACCGTACCGACCGAGCGCCTTGAGATGTTGCTCAAGATAAAGCAAAACTATTCTATTAACGTACTGAGCAACACCAACACCATACATTGGCGCATGGCCGAAGACACCTTTTTTCGCTACAAGGGACTGACGGTGGACGACTTCTTCGACCACATCTTTCTATCCTGTGAATTAGGTGTGGAAAAGCCAGCCCCACAGATATTTGAGAAAGTAGTGGAGGGCATGGGGGTGCCTGCTCACGACATCTTATTCTTTGACGACAGTGAAGTGAACTGCCAAGCGGCTCGTCAGTGTGGCCTACAAGCCCTCATTGCCCCTGCTGGCAGCGAATGGTTTAAATATTTTGACGAATATGGCAAACTACACCTTCCATACATTCAAGCATAATGCCGATGCCGCGCAAGGCTATTGCGCAGCCATTGGCTTCTTCGACGGCGTACACCGTGGTCACCAATTCTTAATAGACCAAGTGAAGGCAGAGGCCGCCAAACGTGGGCTTCAGCCTATTGTCATCTCGTTTGAGGAACATCCTCGCTTGGCCCTTTCGGGAGCACGCTATTGGCCCGAACTGCTCACTACTAATGAGCAAAAACTGCAACTTTTGGCACAGACGGGACTGACAGGCTGCGCCATGCTCAACTTCAATCACGAGATGTCGATGCTCACCTCGCGTGAGTTTATGGAGCTGATACTCAAGAAGGAGTTGAACGTGAAGTGCTTACTCGTGGGCTACGACCACCACTTCGGTTCTGACCTCTCAGCCGGCTTTAAGGACTACGTGCGCTATGGACGCGAGTTGGGCATAGAAGTGTTGCGCGAACGTCCCTTTATGGCCGAAGACGAGTTGCGCGTGAGTTCTTCAGCTGCGCGCCGTTTCCTAACGGGGGGTAATGTAGAAATGGCACGTACCTGTTTAGGTCGGCCCTACGTACTGGAAGGCACGGTGGTAGAAGGCCATCATGCTGGTACGCTTATGGGGTATCCTACGGCCAATCTGCGTCCCGAATGCGAAGAGCAGCTCATTCCTGGCCGTGGCGTGTATGCCGTGCGCGTGGAGGTAGGTGGTTTCACCTACAAAGCCATGCTCAACATCGGTTGGCGTCCCACGCTCGACAATGGCACCGACCAAACCATAGAGGCTCACCTACTCGACTACGAAGGGGGTGCACTTTATGGTCAACATATTAAGATCGCCTTCTACCGCCGCATTCGCGACGAACGACGTTTCAGCAGCATCGAAGCCTTGCAGAAGCAGTTGGCCTTAGATGCCGATAAAGTGAGAGAAGTCTTGTAAATGTGCAAATGCTTGGTGAATGTGCAAATGTGCAAATGGTCGCCTTTGTACGCGCAATTTAAGTATATGTACTTTTAATTCACGTATTCTCACTCCTATTTGTGCATTAACCAAGCTATCCACAAACGCAGCAAAAAGAGGAGACTATTTGCACATTTGCACATTCTCACATTTGCACATTAACTAAGCATTTGCACATTAACTATATGACCGCAATCGTTGTATTTATATTATTTATCGTCGTGCAATTTGTAGCAGGATTGGGCGCTTTGTTATTCTCCAATCTTGACAAATTAGGCACAGACTATCCGATGGATCAACTCAGTGTGAATCCTGTGGCTACGGGCATTAGCCTATTGGTAGCCGAAGGCATATTAGCACTGGGCTTGTGGCTATGGTACTATCGCTTTGAAGGGCGCGTGCGCAGCAAGGCCGAGATGCAGCCCGAACTGTTGAGCATCTTTAAGTTTCGTCCGCTCAAGCGCGACGTGCAGCAGCGTCCCGTCACTGTGTTTAATATTATTTACACCACTTGTTGTTGCTTGATTATCGCCTCTGGCGTGAGCGATGCCTTGACCCACCTCCACATCACCGCTCCCAACACGGTCAATTTCGAAGGTATGATGCATAACCCTTTGTGCTTATTCCTCTTATGCTTCGTAGGCCCCTTGTGCGAAGAGTTGGTGTTCCGCGTAGGCGTAGTACGTTCGCTCTATCGTCGCAATGTGCCTGGTTGGGCCGCCGCAGCCATTGGTGCTTTGGCCTTTGCCTTGGTGCATGGCAACTTAGCACAAGGCATCCCCGCCTTTATCATAGGCTTTATATTAGGCATCGCCTATTTGCGCACGGGCGATTTGCGTCTCTGCTTGCCCATGCACATTGCTAACAATGCCTTTGCCGTGTACTGCACCCTCTTCGCAGCCCCCGACGTGTTGAGTTGGCCAAGGATAGTCTTTTACACGCTCTTGGCCAGCTGCTGCTTATATACCAATTTATATAATAGCAAAGAATAATTTTACGTTTGAAGGTTATGAACTTATAAAGTTCGTTTTGTTGATTATCAACGTGATGTAACTTTATAACCTCCTAACCTCCAAACTCCAAACCGAAAATATTAATGCATATAGGAACTCTTGACCTCGGTCCCCGCCCCGTAGTGTTAGCTCCCATGGAGGACGTCACCGACATTGGCTTTCGCTTGCTCTGTCGTCGGTTGGGTGCCTCAATGGTATACTCCGAATTTGTAGCAGCCGACGCTTTGGTGCGCATGGTAAATAAGTCGCTTGAAAAACTCACTGTGTGCGATGCCGAACGCCCTGTGGCTATTCAGATATATGGCAAAGACCCCATAGCCGTACGTGATGCGGCACAAATCGTTGTAGAACGTGCCCACCCCGACGTGCTCGACATCAACTTTGGCTGTCCCGTAAAGCGCGTGGCAGGTAAGGGTGCGGGCGCAGGATTGTTGCAAGACGTGCCTCGAATGTTGGAGATAACGCGTGCCGTAGTCAATGCTGTCGACGTGCCCGTAACAGCCAAGACGCGTTTGGGCTGGGACGCGGAACATAAGATCATCGTCCCTTTGGCCGAACAACTGCAAGACTGTGGTATTCAAGCCTTGACCATTCATGGCCGCACACGTGCACAAATGTATACGGGCGAGGCCGATTGGACGCTCATTGGCGAGGTGAAGCGCAACCCACGTATGCACATTCCTATTATAGGCAATGGCGACATCACCTCAGCTGAAGGTGCTGTGCGTGCCTTCAACGACTATGGCGTTGATGCCGTCATGGTAGGTCGTGCCACCTTTGGCCGTCCGTGGATATTTAAGGAACTGCACGATGCCCTTCATGAAGGCGACCACAGTGTAGACCACGTTATTCCGAGCCAGTATGCCCCAATGACACCCGACTGGATGCTCGATGTGTTGAAAGAGCAAGTACGCCAAAGCGTAGAACGCATTGACGAGTACCGTGGCATTCTCCATGTGCGTCGTCACTTAGCAGCCACTCCTTTATTTAAAGGACTCCCGAACTTTCGACAGACGCGCATCAACATGCTCCGTGCCGATACTGTAGCCGAACTCTTCGACATCATGGAGTCAACACGCGAATTGATACGGAATAATTAGTTATTTATTTGACGAGTTAACAAGTAAGTTATCGTAAAAGAACAAATTTACTTGTCAACTCGTTAATTCAAAATAATAGTAATAGATAGAAAATGTCAAGGATTATATTATCATTGCTATGCCTATTGATGTCCACGCAGGCTTTTGCCTTGCGCACCGATAGCATTATGCCTGAAGACTCGGTCATCGTCGACACCCTTGCCGACGCGACTGAAAGCCTTGACCCACTGCCCGTGCGACTGCAGAAGCTGCTTGACAACGACATCTTCGAACGCACGCAAGTGGGCATTTATGTATACGATCTTACGGCCGATAGCCTTGTGTTCACGCATAATGAGCGTCAGTGTATGCGTCCTGCCTCCAACGAAAAACTCATGACAGCTATCGTAGCCTTACACGACTTGGGCGTAAACTATCAGTTCCGCACGCGCTTGTATGCCGACCCACTGCCAACAGATAGCGATAGCATCTATACGGGCCACGTCTACATACGTGCTGGTTACGACCCACTGCTCGACGGCGATGACCTCCACGCCTTTGCAGATTCGCTCAAGGCGCGAGGCATTACCCACATCACTTCGCCCATTCGGCTCGACCTCAGCTTTAAGGACGATAAGCGCTTAGGGTGGGGCTGGTGTTGGGACGACGATGAGGTGCCACTTATGCCACTCCTCTTCCGCAACAAAGACACCTTTGTTGACAACCTGCGCCGCATCTTCCGCAAAGAGAATATTACGTGGGACGGCACCACCGACGTAGCCACCACACCTTCCGATGCTACCTTGCTCTGCACGCGCTCACACACGATCGACCAAGTGCTCCTGCCGATGATGAAGGAGAGCAATAATTCTATGGCTGAAGCTTTGTTCTATCAAATTGCGGCACAAGGTGGCCGAAAAGGGGCTGGACGCAAACAGGCCGTGGTGCATTACAACGACCTCATTCGCCACATAGGCCTTGATGCTTCGCACTACCAAATAGCCGACGGCTCTGGACTTTCGCTCTACAACTACCTTACGCCCGAACTCTTAGGTCGCATGTTGCGCTTTGCTTATAACGACGACGACATCTATCGCCACCTCGACCCTTCGCTGCCCATTGCAGGCCAAGACGGATCGCTGCGCAAACGCCTACGTGGCTCTTCGGCTGCTGGCAACGTACATGCTAAGACGGGTACTGTCGAGGGCGTAAGTACGCTCTCAGGTTACTGCCGTGCTGCCAATGGCAATATGCTTTGCTTTAGCATTATGAACCAAGGCATTCGCCATACCGCCACGGGGCGCAACTTCCAAGACCGCGTATGCCGCGCGCTGACGAAGTAGAAGATTATGAGTTTAATTCATAGGCTTTAAGAAAGTTTCGGGAGTACCTAGTCAAACGGACTCAATGGTAGAACTCTTTGTAAGTTTGTCAAATCGGTGAAACATATATTAACAGCCTCTACAGAATTCTCTACAAAATGTTTCAGAACGCCTAAATAGGCATTTGTACTTACGTATATTTTACCAATGGTGCTTTTTGCCTTCATGTTTCATTTTTATGTTCAAATCCGTTGATACTCAACGCTTTCAACGGCTGAAACATACGACTTTTATGTTTCATTTTTAGTTCCAATGTTTCATACTAAAAACACTGAGGGAGAAAAACAAAAACACTGAGGGAGCGATTCAAAACCTCTGTGGGAGCGATTCAAAAACACTGAGGGAGCGCGAAAGCGCTCCCTCAGTGTTTTGAAAAATGAAACATGAAACTAAAAGTGAAACATTTAAGTCGTATGTTTCACATGTTGAACGAATTGATTATCAATGATTTGAAACTAAAAAATGAAACATGAAAGATAAATCAAAGTTTTTGAAAACGTATGGAATATGTTCGATAAACTGCAATTTATCGGCCTAATTGGGGGGCGGATCCTAACCTGGGGGCGACGCGTCCCCGCGTCGGTATTGCCAT
>UQHJ01000053.1 GCA_900540885.1 uncultured Prevotella sp. | reverse complement strand
AGGCCTCGAGCCTTGACTTACAAATGCCGACGCGGGGACGCGTCGCCCCCAGGTTAGGACCCGCCCCCCAATTAGGCCTCTTCTAAACTTAAAGCGAGCTACTTATGCCCTTCGGCATAGGTAGCTCGCTTTGAGTCTTTATGATACTTTATGTATGCGTGTTATACGTTACTTTACCACTTTGTGGCCATTAACGATGTAAACGCCCTTTTGCGCCTCGTTGACACGGCGGCCGCTGAGGTCGTAGATAACGTTAGAAGTCTTTACGTTGACAACAGGCACATTCTCGATAGCAGTAGGGAGGTTGCCCGTTGAGCAGTCG
Organism: uncultured Prevotella sp.; assembly: GCA_900540885.1. Classification (GTDB taxonomy): domain Bacteria; phylum Bacteroidota; class Bacteroidia; order Bacteroidales; family Bacteroidaceae; genus Alloprevotella. The sequence continues at coordinate 15,180 of UQHJ01000053.1, read as the reverse complement.
ATAGTAAGCGTTTCATTGGCACCGATGGTGTAAGTTTCAACCTTCTTGTTGAGGCGAACGCTTACGCTGCGTTCCTTATCCTGATTGTTAGTAATGCTAACGACTGTAGCTTTACCTTCGCTCCAAGTTTCGTCAACGGTAAAGTTGCCTTGCGCCTTCAAGCCCTTCACGCTACCATTAGGCCATGCTGAGGGGAGAGCGGGGAGGATCGTGATTACATCGTCGTAGCTCTGCAACAACATTTCAGCCACACCACTGGTGCAACCAAAGTTGCCGTCAATCTGGAAGGGAGAGTGAGAGTCGAAGAGGTTGTAATAGCAACCACCATAGTTTGACATCTGGATAACGTAAGAACCAGAGTGCTTCAAGGCACGCGTGAGGTTGTAGTGAGCATTCTCACCGTCGAGTGCACGAGCGTAAGTGTTCGTCTGCCAACCCATTGACCAACCCGTTACGTCACCGTTACGAGCAATCTGACCATTGTGAGCAGCCTCAAAGAGCTTTTTGCCCTCAGTCGTCGTGTCGAATGCATTTACTTGGCCGAAGGGATAGAGACACATCAAGTGGCTGAGGTGGCGGTGCCCCTGGTCAGTGAGTTTATTGTTCTTCCACTCAGAGATGCAAATCTTGCCATCGTAAGTTTCCGTCCAAATACCCTTATCGAAGTTGTTGTAAAGGTCGGTGAGTACTGACATCTGGTTGTCCGTCAAGGGAGACTCGCTACCCAACTCCTTATGACCCTTGAAGAGGTCGTCGAGGGCTTGGTAAGCCGTCTGTTGTGCAAAGGCAGTCACATCCCCAGGACCATGTTCGGGGCTCCATTCGCCCTTGATTTCATAGAGGCCCTTGCTGTCCTTCGTTGAGATGCTCTTTGTGAAGAGTGCATTCTGATACATAACGGGGAGTGCCTTCTTCAAGAAGTCGCGATCGAGCGTGTACTTATAGTAGCGCCACAAGTGGTCGCAGTACCAAGCACCAAGTGTCTTCATGCGGCCGTTCTCCCAAGTAGAAGTACCACCCATAATGTTGTTCTCTACAGCAACGGTCCAACCCAGTGCACCGCTCTTAATTCTCTGTGCCAAAGCTACGTAAGGAGAGTTAGGAGCAGAAGCGAGGTCGATAATGTTGTAGAGGAAGGGCAAGTGCATCTCGCTCAAGTTAGTGGGGTCAGCAGGCCAATAGTTCATCTCGACGTTGATGTCGGCGTGAATGTCGCAGTGCCAGAAGTCGGTGTTAGAACGGTCGTTCCAGATACCCTGCAAGTTGCTGGGAGCATGAATGCTTGTGTCGAGGTTAGAAGCTACGGTCATGTAACGGCCATACTGGAAGTAGAGGCTTTCGAGATAGAGACCGTCGTTAGTCTTCTTATTAGCGTCAGCAGCGTTGTAGAACTTCATCAAGTCCTCCGTAGTCTTGTCTGTACATGGAGTAGCGAGGCTGAGGTCAACGCGGTTCATGTAAGCGCTGAAGGCAGCTACGTGGTCGTTGTAGAGCGTCGTATAGTCCTTAGCTACGGCAGCGTCAACGCGACTTTGAGCCTTAGCTGTAAGTTCAGCAGGTGTCTCACCGCTTACGCAACCAGCCTTCGTAGCGTCGAAGTTGGTAGCAGCAGCCATGATGACGTTAGCCCATTCAGCGTTTTCGACGAGGATGCCTTTGTCGGTAGTCGTTACCGTAGCGCCCTCGTTGGCTACTACCTTAAAGGTCGTGCCATACTTAATCGTAGTCATGCCGCCATTGAATGAAGCGCCATTGTCAGCATAAGTTACTGCGCCAGCACCAATCTGAGCGTCGGGCTTGTAAGAGAACTTGAGGTTCAACTTGTCTGTACCCTTAGCTTCATAGCGTGCTACGAGCACTCGGTCAGTAGCAGAGGTGAAGTAACGACGTGTGTAGCTGGTGGCTTCGTCGCTGCTCTTGTAGTTTACACCACCTACGCCATTGATAATGTCGAGGTAGCGTACATAGTCCTTAACAGGTTTCGTGTTGTCACTGAGTGAGAAGTTGCCGCTCTTGTCTACTACCATGATTGAACCGAAGTTCTGATACCAACCGCGTGAAACGTTCTCGCCACCACCGTTTTGTGTACCACCTTGGAAGAGGGTCTTCTCGTTGAACTGAATATCATCCTTGAACAAGCCACCACGAATGGTAGCACCAATCTGACCATTACCTAAGGGGAGTGCGTATTCCATCCAAGTGTCAGAAACGCCCGTCTTAGCTACGGGTACGTTGTACCACAATGCGTAATTGCTGATGTCAGTAGGACGTGTACCAGCCTCTACAGTGTTGAACTCGCTATAGAGGTATTCGTCGTCGGGTTGTACTTCAGTGATGAAGAACTTAGAGCCCGTGTCGTTGTCTTTGGCACGTGAGTCGTTCCAAAGAGCGAGGTAGTTGTCGCGCTTGTTGAGGTAGTTATGAGCCGAACCTGCCAACTTGATGTAGCTGGGGTCAGTGCTATTGATTTGGAATGTACCGTCGAAGTAAGTAGTGTAGTTGGCATCATTCTTAGCGGTCAATACGCCTTGCAGCGTAGCGCGTGCAGCGCCTTCACTACCCTTGATAGCGAGCACTTGGTAAGAGGCTGCATTGATAAAGCGGTAAGTGTTGTCGCTCGTCTTGTAGAGGTGCCACAAGCCCTTCAGGTTAGAGGGACTTGCCGTGTTGGTGAGCAAGAGGCCATTATTGTCGCTATAGTCGGCGCTCACGTAGCCACCGTGGCCATTCTTGAGTGTGTAGTACTTTGCGAACGTAGCTTCTACTTCTTCAGCGTCCATTAAGAGGAACTGTGAAGCGTCAGCAGCCTTACTCCAACGTACTACGCCGTCCCAATTGACCATGTGAAGTGTTTCGAGGTTGGCCTCACCTGTACTGCTATAGATATTGACATGACCATTCGTAGCAGCGGCAGCAACTACGTAAGTAGCAGCGTTAGCCTTCTCTACTAAGTCGAACTTAACATTGTCTGCAGTAGGTACTGCACCTACGTAAAGTCCCGTTCCTACATTCTTGAGGTAGTATTCACCATTGTCAGCCTTTTCGAATTGCCACATGCAGTCGGTGCCGTAAGAGGCCGTCTTCGAACCCATTGTAGTGCCATTGGCATAGGCAAAGAAAGTAGTGTGGAGCTTGTTGGCTAAGAAGAAGTGCTTGCCTTCGATGTCGGTGCCTAACACTTCGCCACTGTTCAAGGAAGCGAGGGCTGCTTTCATCGCGTTGATAGCTGTTTGATAGCCTTCCTTCGTAGTAGGTGCGGTAGTAGGAATGCTCTTCACGGCTTCTGTAGCATCGCGGTAGAAGTACTTGTAGCCAGCAGCAGCTTGCAACTGACCGACTAACTTGTTGTAGTCAGCTTGAAGTTCAGCCAATGTGCCTTCTGCGCCTACAAAGTAGAGTTGATTATTGCCGTCGCCAACGTTATACTCGCCCAACTCAACGCCTGCTGAAGTGCCACCCCACTGGTTCATGCACTTAGCTTCACTGGCACGCTTGAGTTCGTAATACTTACTGGCAGAACCATTGATAATGGCCATCTTTACGGCATTGGCTTTGGTCGTCGTGATGAAACGTGCACCTGAGAAGCCCACGTAATTGCCCGATTTGCTTTTCATAATAAAGCTGGCCTGTGTGCCGATAAGCTGGAAGTTGGTAGCATCGCTTTCAGAAGCCACCGTCTGCATTTTGTTACCTGCGCCTTTATCAGCCAGATAATTGCCGCCTGTCTTAAACTTCACAGGATAGTAGATAGGACTATCCTCTGTCGAGAAGTCAGGCAACCCGCTCTGTGCGCTTGCCATAATGCAAGCCATCAAAGCCATAAAGAAAAGGGTAATTCTTTTCATAGGGTTTAGTGTGATTAATGATTGATTTGTAGAATTGTTTTGAATATTTTCTGTCTTAAGGTTTTACGTTTGCAAACTTAAGGTCACAACTTCTTTGCAAATGTACTAATTAATATTAGAATGAGCAAACTGTAATTTGAATGGTGGTTTTCCATTAATCTTTTTCGCTCAATAACGTGTAAAAAAAGTGCGAGGCACATATAAAAACTGCAGAAGTTATTTTTTACACGCTACTAATTATGCGTTTTGTTCCGTTGCAATCAGCGGTTTTACCTAAATTTGCAAACCAATAACCTACATACCCGTTAAAATATTGATGCAAAACGGGTAACATTGAAGTCGTCTAAACTTTTATGAAGTTCAAGATTTGCCTTTATTTTTGAAGCGATTTTGGGCATTGAAGAGGGAGTGTAGCGAGCTACACGACCGATGAAAGGTCAAAAATCGGTCAAAAAGAAAGGTAAAGATTGAATTTAGAAGAGATAAAAGTTTAAATATAATCTTCGTCAGAAAAGTTTAGACGACTTCATTATCAAATGGTTGATAAAACAAATAACAATAAGAATATATGTCATTAGCAAAATTTGAGAGTGAAGTAAAAATAGTGCCGCAGAACCAGAACATTCTGTTTAGTCGATTTAACGACTTGAATAGTCTATCGGCTATTAAGGACCGCATGAACGATCCCGAGGTGCAGCAGAAGTTGAGCGAGCAGGTGCCAGCTGATAAGTTGGCCGACGTACAAAAGTATGCTGAGGGATTGAGCTTCGAGACAGATGCTATTCACATTGCTTCTCCCATGGGCAACATCACATTGCGCGTTGTTGAGCGTGATGAGCCGAAGTGCATAAAGTTTACCTCAGAGGGGGCTCCCGTACAGATATACGTATGGATTCAACTATTGCCTCATGGTGATTATGAGAGCAAAATGCGCGTCACTGTAGGTGCTGAAGTAAACTTCTTTATGAAGAAGATGGTGGCCAAACCTCTTCAGCAAGCTGCCGACGGACTCGCAAATATGCTGAGCGCAATTAGATAAACTGCAATTTGTCTGCCTAACAAGAATGAACATTAACGAATAATTAACGAAAAAATTAATGGAATAATTAATTTTTTCGTTAATGTTCATTCTCGTTAGGCCGATAAATTGCAGTTTGTCAAATTGATTTTACCATACAATTTGCGTATAGAGCCAAAAAAAGGAGTCTTAAATAAGACTCCTTCGTGTTGGGTGCTTAGTGGGATTCGAACCCACGACATTCAGAACCACAATCTGACGCTCTAACCAACTGAACTATAAGCACCATCATTGCTTTCTCTTGTAAAGCGATGCAAAGGTACGGCATTTTTGCATTACTACCAAACTTTTGCAGCGTTTTTTTCAAAAAAAGTAAATTTTACTACTAAAAGAGAGGGGATTTTGCATAAACAGACGCATCTTGTAGCTTCGGCATAGGCGTATTAGGCTCAAATTTCATCGTGGCTGTAGTCCTTAATCTCGTCGAGTATTTCGTTAGCGAGGCGTTGGGTACGGCGGTAGGTGATGATACCCATGACGGCACCGATTACGCCTCCTACGACTCCACCTATTAAAATGGCGTGACGTTCTTCGTCCGTGGTACCTGTGAGCGACAGTATTTCATTGGCAAACCAAATGGCCCAAACTATCAAGAAGGGGATAGAGAAGCGCAACCACCGAGCATGGAGTAACTTCATGCGCACAATGCGTTCTGTCACTTCAGCCAGCGTGCAGGCAGCTAAGTGTTCGGTGCGCATCATGCGGTGGCTATAATAGGTGTAGATTATGGCAATAAGAAGGAATACGGCCGTCACGGCTGAGAAGAGCCATGATATGCCCATCCAACTAAATGCAAAGATGCAATAGGGTATGCCAATAGCTGTGATAATGGTGATGAGTAGGCCATCGCGATTGATGCGCCCTGCATTGCGACTTATCACTCGACGCACTAAGCGGTCGTTGATGATTCGCTCGTTATCTAATTTTTGATGTAATAGAGCTAATTGCTCCTTCATTTCTTCTAATGTATCCATAGTGCTAATGCTTGGGAAATGTGCAAATGTGAGGATGTGAGAATGTGCAAATGCTTGTGAAATGTGTAAATGCTTGGGAAATGTGCAAATGTGAGGATGTGAGAATGTGCAAATGCTTGGGAAATGTGTAAGTGTAAGAATGTGCAAGTGTAAGAATGTGCAAGTATGCCAATGTTTTGCCATGCTTGGTAAGCATGAGAGGCTACAAAAGTGAGACTAAAGCATTCTTTCATTCTCACATTTGCACATTCTCACATTTGCACATTTCCAAAGCATTTCCAAAGCATTTCCAAGGCATTTTCAAAGCACATCCTCCTCATCCTTCATATTTTTAAGTTCTTCGCGAATGCGTGTGAGGCGTACTGATACGTACTTGGCTGATATGCCAACGATAGCCCCGATTTCGTCGTAGGGGAGGCCTTCGAGCCATAGCAGAACGATAGCACGATCGAAAGGGCGCAAACGATGTACGCGCTTATGTAACATTTGTATTTGCTTGGTGTCGGCATCATTATCCTCATAGAGGTCGATATTGAGGTCGAGTCGTTCGGTCGGGATGCGCTTCTTGCGCTCTGCCGAAATGCAGGTATTGAGACTTACACGATATATCCACGAACTCACCTTCGAGTCGCCTTTAAAGGCATCAATGCCACGCCACAGGTTGATCAGAATGTCTTGAAAGAGGTCGTTCACTTCGTCCTCATCTTTCGAAAACATGTAGCAAACCGTATAGATAGTGGCTTTATGCTCATTGACCAAGTTGGTAAACTCTTGTTCGGTCATATATATAATATTCTAATAATTCAGTTTTCAGTTTGGAGGGTATGAGGAGATACATCACGTTGATAATCAACAGAACAAACCTTATAACCTTAAAATGCGAACTAACAGATAGGAGTCAGCAGGTTGTTGCTTCAAGCATTCCGTCTCGCGTTTGGAAACACTGAACATCCTTTTATTCGTTAGACGCTGTTGTCGTGCCTTTACTACACAGGCGACCGACTTTTTTCTTTATGACAGATAGCACTTTCTGACGTTCGCTAAGTGTCATGCCGAAAGCATACATCATAGCTATGCTCACACTTTCACATAATAAGGTATTGACCGCAAAGCGTATCCAGCCAGCTGGCACGGCATATCGTACATAGAGAGGAAGCAATAAAGCCACCGCTACTATAAGCAAACACTTCATCACGCTTTGTGAGAAGTAGCCGCGCACATCGAAGGGGAAGACCCTTTGTGCTAACAGTGGACGGAGCAAAAGAGCCAATGCATAACCCACCATTTCGGCATACACACAGAAGGTGGGAGCTACCCCACCCCACCGATAGGCAGCGTACGACACAATTGGAATGGAAATGAACAAGACGCTCATGGTCAACTGATAGCGCTTCACTCGTCCGCTGGCTTGCACACCATAGCCCACTAATGATGAAAGCGTTTCGATCAAGGCCGCTATCAATATCAGCCTACAAAAGGTGGAGGCTAATGGAGGAGGCGTCTTGAGCCAAAGTTGCAGCACAAAGTCCGTCTCAATAATAATGGGAAAGGAAAGTAAAAATAAGAGGAAGAATGAAAACTTTGAGCCTTTCACAATCAACTGCTGCATGGCCTCAAAGTTGCGTTCGGCATAGTATTTGACTAATTGGGGCGTCATGGCCCATATAAAAGTGTTGATAAATCCCGTTACGGCAGAGAATACAGCCACGCCGATGCCACGAGCGGCATTCACCAATGTGCCGAAGAAGAGGTTTAACACCACGTTTACGCCCTCGGTACGAGCAATAAGGGCAAACTCGGCCGTGGTGCTCCAACCCGAAAAGTGGAGCATCTCCTTGGCGCGCGCCTTGTCCCATAGCCACTGCACGTGGGCACAGGCAAACTTCTTGCGGCAATAAAAGCGGAAGAATAGCATGCGTGAGCTATTAATAAGGAATAGTAGGCAGCCATAGATGATGAGTTTGTCGTAAGGGAGCCATTGGAGTAAAAACACCATGGCGAGTTTCATTAACTCCTCGACAATACTGGTATAGGCAAAGATGTCCATCTTCTCGTATGCACAAAGAGAGGCGGTGTAGGGCACTTGGGTGATTGACAGAAAGGTGGTAGCAACGGAAAGGTGATACACCCACTTCACCGCCGTCATGCGTTCGGGGGCAAACACCATTTTGTGGGTTAAGAACCACAGTCCAATGGTTTCGGCCAGTAGCACGATAATCAAGGCCAATATGAGGTGTATCGTAAAGGCTATATTGAAGGTAGTGTGAAGCATACGTTCGTCTCGTCTGCCGAGGTCGAACGATAGGAAGCGTTGGGCTGAATCAGAAAGGGTGGTGTTGACAAAGGCTAACATAACGACAATGCCGCCCACTACATTGTACGTGCCATAGTCGGCAGCGCCCAACACGTTGAGCACTACGCGTGAGGCATAGAGCGACACGATCATCGATAGGGCTAAACGAAAGTAGAGCACCAGTACGTTCTTGGCCAATCGCTTGTTATTTTCAGCTACATTCGACATGTAATACTTTTTACATTAAACTTTAATATTACTTGCAAAAGTAATAAGAAAACTGTAATTTATCTCTCTAATTGGGGGGCGGGTCCTCACCTGGGGGCGACGCGTCCCCGCGTCGGCATTGCCAACTTGAGGCTCGATGCCTTGACTAACAAATACATGAATATCAATACTTCAAGTATTGTCAACTTGGGGCATCGAGCCCCAAGTTGGCAATGCCGACGCGGGGACGCGTCGCCCCCAGGTGAGGACCCGCCCCCCCAATTAGGCAGACAATTTCATTTCTTATATTCATGGCTATAAACTTAATTCATCACCACCAGCAGGCCGCCTTGCAGGTTGGGATTATAAATACAGGTGCGATAACGTAAAAGCGACTTACCTGCCCGACCTGACTTTATGATGCCTCGATTCGTGAGATCGTAAACGCGTTGACAACGGCCACAAATTAGCTCTTCGCCCTTCAGCGTCAAGGCGCGCGTGATAAACGACTCTGCGTAACAATTAGGGCAGACGAGATCGTAGGCCAAAACAGGATATTGCAAGTTCATATCGGGCTGCAACGACTTGCCAATTACAAAACCCGATACGCACTCGGGCTGCCCATACGACCTTATCTCATCCGTGTAAGGATAGGTGGCCGTAGTGCCCTCACCGCTGCGAAATTGAAAGGTGTTTGTCCCCATCGTTATGGTACAAAACTGCCCCAGGCTATTCACAGCATTATTCAAAGGCACAACCCCAGTCACGGGGGCGAACTTTAAGAAAGCGCGTTCGTGAGCATACTCGTCGCTCACGTCGTCAGAGCAGGCCACAAATAGCAACAACGCACTAATAACCATTAAATAAAGCTTTGTCATAATTCTATTAGTTTGAAGGGTATGAAGTTATAAGGTTACATCACGTTAATAAAACTACTAAGGGGCAGACCTCTGACCTGCGAGAAGGGCATTATACGCTTTCTCGCAAGCCAAAGGCCTGCCCCATTTGTGCTATCTACAGTTTTTAGTTCGGAGGGGTATGAGACTATAAAGTTACTTCACTTTAACAATCACATAACCCTATAAACAGCTTTATTTTACTTTCAACTTTTGTCCAGGCTTAATCATATTGCCCTTTATCTTGTTCTTCTTCTTCAACTTCTCTACGGTCGTACCATTACGATGAGCAATCTCGATCAAAGTATCGCCCTTGCGCACAGTAGCTGAAGCTGATGATTTCACTTTCTTGCTCTTTCTGCTCGACCTCGAACTACGTGACGAACTTTTTGAACTACTTGACCTTGACGACTTACGGCTCGACGACTTTGACGCACTACTTCTTGAGCTACTGCTGCTCTCGCTCGCTGACTGTTGGCGCGCGGCACGGCGCTTCGAAGCTACACTGCGATTGTCCAGACGATCGTCCACCTCGACACAACTACGGCGCGTCAACAACTCGTCGACACGATAATTATAAACAGAGTCTTTGAGGTCGATAAACGTATTGAGCGTCTCAGTAGGCAAGCGCAGCGTCATCGGACCAGAAGAACCTGGAATGAGTTGCGTGCGGTATTGTGGGTTGAGCGCTTGAATGGCCTCAACGTCGATGTTGCAAAGCTCTGCCACCTGCTGCATGTGAAGATCACGCATGATAGTCACCGTATCGGTAGTGATGGGTATCTTCGTCTTCATGGGGCAGATATTGTGCTCACAATAATAGTTCATAATATAGTTGGCCGCAATAAATGCTGGCACGTAACCACGCGTCTCGCTTGGCAAGTAAGGATAGATCGTCCAGTAATCGCGCACACCGTCGGCACGATGAATGGCCTTATTGACATTCGTCGGACCGCAGTTGTAGGCAGCGATGACGAGGTTCCAATCACGATATATCTTGTAGAGGTCGCGCAAGTAGCGCGCTGCTGCCCAACTACTCTTATAGGGGTCTTGACGTTCGTCAATGAGACTATTCACCTTCAAGTCATAACGCTTACCTGTAGCCAACATAAACTGCCAAAGGCCAACAGCCCCTGCTGAACTCTTAGCTTTTGGTTCGAGTGCTGACTCGATGACTGGCAGGTACTTCAACTCAAGGGGAAGTCCGTAATAATCAAGTGCCTCTTCAAAGATAGGGATATAGAAGTTGCCTGCCCCTAAAGCATACGATACGGTACGGCGCAAGCGACCACTATATTGGTCGATAAACTTCTGCACCACACTGTTGTAGGGCATTTCCATCACCACGGGTAAGCGACGCAAGCGCTCTTGGTACTCTTCGGTGGTGAAGGTAGGATTGTAATCAGGATTGGCACAAGTCGTGTCAGGATAAAGGTACTTCTTGGCCATCCATTCGTTAATAAGTGAGTCGCAGCTCACCGACATACCCTCTGGCAAGTCTATCACTTCGTCACGACCGTTCTGGTCGTTGTGTACAGTTATCTCATCGGTCTGCGCTGTAGCCGTTATAAAGCTTGCAGCCAATGCCAATAACAATGTCTTTATACGTTTCATTAATTCGTTGTTTTCTTTTTTTTAGTTGACAAGTTAACGAGCTAATCAGTTAACGAGGAGGTTTGTTGTATAAATGGTTTTAAAAACATACTTTTCTTAACCTCATAACCCGAAGACCTCATAACTCTACCCCTCTTCAGAACCTCAGGCTACACCCTACGCCATAGGCTGCGCGGCCTGAGGTGGTGCCACCCATTAGTTTGGGAGTGCCGATTACGGCAGGTTCCACCTTCATACTCAGATCGGGCGATATGTCAAACTCTGAGAGTTGTGCGTCAACGTAAGCGTCAACTACTGAGAGTAAATAAACTCCTATAAAGCAAAAGGCACTCAAGTCGCGATAGCGACGATAAAAGTCCTTCTTGCGTTTGAATATCTTCTTAAACTGATCCTCACGTCCTGTTATGTCGTAACGTGGGGGCAACATGTCAAGGTATGACTTCGTGTTTGGGTCGTCGTCCATAATGTCGAGGTAGGCTTGCGAATAGTCGCGATACATCATTTGGTTCCACGTCAATGCGTAGGCGCAACCCAAAAAGCCACCATAGATAATGGGCAACTTCCAATACTTGCGGTTGTAAATCTGACCAGCACCCGGCAACACCAACGAGAGCCACAAGGCCTTCGTCGGTTTAGGCACAAACGCCTTTTGCACCTGCTGTTGTGCCTTCGCTATCGGCTGAGCCAAGAGAGAATCGGAGAGTTGACGCAAGCGTGCAGTGTCGACAGGCGTAGAGGAGACGATCGTATCGGGGTCAGAGACAGTGTCGTCTGCCCCACGGCCTTGCGCCTCTTCTTCCATCAACTCACGTGCCATTTCGTCAAACGTTTTCACCGTATCCATGGGCACAGAAGCGGCACTTTCCATGCCATAAGGCCGCGCGTTTGCTAAAACGGCTAAAGTCGAAACCTCATTTGAGGCTTCGACTTTCATCGTATGATTAGCTATTGCTTGCAAGGCTACCAACCACCCCATAAAGAGTGTCAGCAGCACGCGCGCCATATAATTCTTACCCATCTCTTAAATCTTATCGAGCAACGTGATGATGCGTTCTAACTCTTCTTCTGAAGCAAAGGGAATAGAGATTTTGCCCTTCCCCTGTTGCGAACAAGTCATCTGCACCTTAGTGCTGAAGCGTTCTGACAAGCGAGCACGCAATTCGTTGTACTCTTCTGGCAAACGCTTTGCCCCCTTATTATTTAAGGTGTGACGGCCGCTCTTGAGTGTCTCGCCATTGTTGAGTGCCTTGACCATCTCCTCTACTTGACGTACAGAGTAGCCCTTCTCGCGAATTTCGTTGAAGAGTTTCACCTGCAGCGAAGGTTTGCTAAGCCCTAACAAGGCGCGAGCGTGACCCTGGTCTACCTCTTTGTTTTGTAATGCCACCTGCACCTGCGCTGGCAGTTTGAGCAGTCGTAGGTAGTTGGCTATCGTAGCACGGTTCTTACCCACCTTCTCTGAGAGTTTATCCTGTGTAAGGTCGTAATGCTCAATGAGATTTTGATAAGCGAGTGCTATCTCGATGGCGTTGAGGTCTTCACGTTGAATGTTTTCGACCAACGCCATTTGCATCATATTCTCATCATCTGCCGTGCGAATGTAAGCCGGAATGGTGGTCAGTCCAGCCATTTGCGCTGCACGCCAACGGCGCTCACCAGCTATAATCTGATAAGTGCCGTCCTCCATCAGCCTAAGCGTGATAGGCTGAATAATTCCTATTTGACGAATGCTATCGGCCAACTCTTGTAAGGCCTCGGGCTGAAACTCGCGACGAGGCTGATTGGGGTTGGCTTTTATCTTGAACACTGGCACCTCGTTGATGCTTGAAGAACCACTGGTGTGTACTTCTTCTTCAGTCGAGATGAGTGCATCGAGTCCGCGACCCAACGCGGGAAACTTCTTATGAGCTGCCATGCTTTGTTAATGTGCAAATGTGCGAATAAGTAAATGTGCAAATTACTGAATAATGCACCATTTAGCTCAACACGCAGTATTGCACGTATATTTTATATTTAATAATCAATAAACTAAAATCAAGAAAGAGATATCAAGAGTGCATGAAATCAAGTGAGCATGAAATCAAGTAAGCATGGAATCAAAAAGTAAAAGTGACCTTCATTTGCACATTTGCACATTCTCACATTTACACATTGTACTACTGCTCGTTCTTCTTAATAATCTCTTTGGCCAAATTAAGGTGATTCTTAGCTCCCGTTGAGTCTGCATCATAAAGAATGGCGGGCAAACCGTGGCTCGGAGCCTCAGAGAGCTTTACGTTACGCTGAATAACCGTCTTAAACACCAGTTCTTGGAAGTGGCGCTTCACCTCATCATATATCTGATTAGCCAATCGCAAGCGACTGTCGTACATCGTAAGCAAGAAGCCCTCTATTTCGAGTTCAGGGTTCAACTTCTTCTTCACAATCTTAATCGTGTTCAACAACTTCGATATACCCTCAAGTGCAAAATATTCGCATTGCACAGGAATAATGACAGAGTTAGCTGCCGTCAGCGCGTTGACCGTAATCAAGCCTAACGACGGAGAGCAGTCTATCAAGATATAGTCATACTCCTTGTCCACCGCTTGCAGCAGCCTTTTCAATATAAATTCACGTCCTTCAAAGCCAAGCATCTCGACTTCTGCCCCAACGAGGTTGATGTTGGAGGGAATGATGTCAAGTCGGTCAATGTCAGTGGTATAGATAGCTTCATGTATATCAGCGCCACTAATCAAACACTCATAGATAGAGCAGTCGACTTTGCTGAGATCAACACCCAATCCAGACGAAGCATTCGCCTGCGAGTCAGCATCAATCAGCAGTACGCGCTTTTCGAGCGTAGCGAGCGAGGCCGCTAAGTTCATAGAAGTTGTGGTTTTACCCACACCACCTTTTTGGTTGGCTAAAGCAATGATTTTGCTCATGTGTTGTTAAGGGTTAATCGTTAAGGGCAATGGTAAGCATACATCTCATCTGTGGAGCAGCTGCTGCGTGTCGCACGAAGCGACACGTTACCCATTGGTTCTTAATCGCTTTGCTTTTACTGAGTTGCAAAGTTAAGAAAAAACGCTGAACTAATCCGTAGGCTGAACTATTTTTAGTAATTTTGCCTTACATTAGTCCTTACAGAAGAGAACTTTAGTTGACAAGTTAACGATTTAACGAGTTGACAAGTAAGTTACCTCGTTATATATACGTGCATATATTTATTAAAACGTAGACTTATCTCTTCTCATTCTCAAAAAAGCAAAACTTGCCTGTTAACTTGTTAATTGGTTAACAAAAAGACAAACCTACTCATTAACTCGTCAACTCGTTAACTTGTTAACAAAAAATAGAAACAATATGCGTCCCTACCTTCTTATATCAAACGACGACGGCGTAGAAGCGCCAGGTATCAACTTCTTAGTTGAAACGTTACGTCCCTACGCCGACATTCTCGTTATGGCCCCCGACTCTGCCCGATCGGGGTTTAGTTGTTCTATCACCTCTACCAACCCTATCACCTACAAAGTGTTGCGCCAAGAAGAGGGACTCACCGTATGCTCTTGTTCGGGTACACCCACCGACTGCGTCAAGATGGCACTCAATCTCTTTACCGACCGCAAGTTCGACCTCGTGATCGGAGGCATCAACCACGGCGACAACTCGTCCGTCAATGCCCACTACTCTGGCACAATGGGAGTTGCCATCGAAGGTGCCTTACAAGGCTACCCCTCTGTAGCCTTCTCACTCTGCGACTGGAGTTGGGAAGCCAACTTCGAGCCGCTACGCCCCTACTTGGTCGACTTTATGTTTAAAACCATTGCCTTAGGATTACCCGAATTTACGTGTCTGAACGTCAACTTTCCCAAAGCTGAGAAGTTTAAGGGCATCAAAATATGTCGCATGGCCCACTCACGTTGGCAAAACGAGGTAGAACACCGCACCCACCCCTTTGGCGGTGATTACTATTGGCTCGTAGGCGATTGCAAAGAGCTTGAGCCGGAAGCCACCGACACCGACCGCTGGGCCTTATTCAACGGCTACATAGCCGTCACCCCAACACAACTTGACGTCACCGCCAAAGAACTCATTGACGTACTGAAAGAGGTTCTATAGAGCGAAAGGGGGAAGGAGATTAGAGGATTAAAACCACTTTATACGCCCAATATAGCTCTATAAACTGCAATTTGTCTGCCTAATTGGGGGGCGCACCCTCACCTGGGGGCGACGCGTCCCCGCGTCGGCATTGCCAACTTGGGGCTCGATGCCCCAAGCTGGCAATACTTGA
>UQHJ01000052.1 GCA_900540885.1 uncultured Prevotella sp. | reverse complement strand
GCCTTTTACAACAGTTATTCAACTCTGTCGATGTAGCCGTTGTAGGACGCTTTGCCAGTAGTAAGGCTTTGGCAGCAGTAGGAAGTAACGCACCCGTCATCAGCCTACTCATCAATCTCTTTATCGGTATTTCAATGGGTGCAAACGTGGTCATATCTAACCACCTTGGACAACGCGACGAACAAAGTATTCGCCATGCTATCAGCACCGTTACGCTCGTTGCAGCCATTAGCGGACTCCTATTAATGTGTATAGGCATTGGTGTGGCACGACCGATACTTGAACTCATGGACACGCCATCCGACGTGCTCGACATGGCTGTGCTCTACCTTAGGATTTACTTCATAGGCATTCCCTTCTTCCTCATATTCAACTTTGGTGCAGCCATTCTGCGCAGTGTGGGTGACACGCGACGTCCGCTTTACATTCTCGTTGTGGCTGGCATTATCAACACGGTGCTTAACCTCATCTTCGTAATAGGATTAGGCATGAGCGTAGAGGGGGTGGCCATTGCGACAGCCGTTGCTAACGCCATTAGCGCTGCATGGATTATCCAACTGCTACGCAAAGAGCCTGGTGCCCTACAACTTCAATTTAAACACCTTCGCATCTATAAGAAGGAATTAAAGCGCATGTTACAAATTGGAGTGCCAGCTGGACTGCAGGGTATGGTGTTTTCAATTTCCAACGTTGTTGTACAGAGTGCTATTAACGGCTATGGTGCAGCGGCCATAGCAGGTTCGGCTGCTGCCGTAAACTTTGAATACTATTGTTACTACATCATTGTAGCTTGCAATGGAGCAGCCATCTCGTTTATTGGTCAGAACTATGGTGCACAGAAGTACGATCGCGTGCGTCGCATTTATCGCATTTGTTTGTTGATGGGCGTGGTAGGGTGCTTCATTGCTAACGCCTTGTTTACGTGGCAAAACCAATTCTTCTTGAGCTTTTTTACCACCGATGCTGAAGTGATACACTATGGTGCCATACGTATGGAGGGCGTGTTACTCTTTCAGTTTATTGCTTGCAGCTACGAGGTGACAGGTTCTGCCCTACGCGGCATGGGTGAATCGATGTTGCCCACGATCATGACCGTATTTGGTACGTGTATTTTACGCATCATTTGGGTATTCGCCGTCCTGCCCCACTACACAGGCTTTGCCCACCTCTTGCAAGTTTACCCCTTGTCATGGATCTTAACCGGCGCCATGGTCATCATCGCCTATAAACTAAAAATGCGCAAAATATGCCCTAAATGATAAACTGCATACTTTAGCAATGGGAAGTTTGTTAAGTTGGCTCTTTGCCCAGGCATAGCACGACTTAGAAGTCGTCTGAACTTTTATGAAATTCAAGATTTGCCTTTATTTTTGAGGCGTTTTTGGACCTTGAAGAGGGAGTGTAGCGAGCTACACGACCGATGAAAGGTCAAAAAACGACCAAAAAGAAAGGTGAAGATTGAATTTAGAAGAGTTCAAACTCCAATTCAAATCTTCGTCAGAAAAGTTTAGACGACTTCTTAATGCCTTTGGTGCAAGCAAAGCGCATACGCGTAATCTTTTGTCCCCTCAGCATTTGTAGGCGTGAACTGGGAATGAGAATGGCACAGCCGAAAGTAATTTCTTGTTGATTTTCGTTGGCCACAAATTCATAACGTGGCGAAAGTTCGTCATTGCAATAGCCAAATTTTACTTCGTGTTGTGCAAAAGTGTACAATGAAGTACAAGCACAAAGTAAAGGTGCCAAATGCTTTTTGTATTTTATAGCATAAAGCAAAGAATTTATTCAAAAACGCTTCATTTTATTATAATTATAAGTCCGTTTTGTATAAAATTGAATTATAAAGTATTTGTATTCTGTTTTACAAATAATAAGGGTCGTGATAAGCTGCAATTTGTCGAATAAAAAAAAAGACCGCAAGTATCAAATGTACTTGCAGTCCTTTCCAAGTTTATATATCTCTGTTTAATTAAAGGAATTTAATGTTAGAGAAAGTATCGTTGATAGCACCGAAGCTACCCAAGTCAGGTATGAAGTAAGTAACGGGGATAGTGATAACCCCTGTTTCGGCATCGTAAGAACCATTGCCACCTGTTACTTTTGCCCAAATAAAATGGGAAGCATCATATTTTTGACCTGTTGAGAAATCAGAAGAACTCAAAAGGTTGAAGGCACCCGTTGTTCTGTTCCAGTTGAACGAGATTGTAGCGTTTTCAGCGTTAAATAGTTTACCATAGTCAAGTCGGTATTCGCCACGGCATTCAGAGTAGTCGAGGGGGAAGCCGCTGCCAGTGAAATTGAACAAAGGCAAAGTGATGTCGCCCGTAGCAACTGTTTGCCAGTCGTCAATGTACTCGGCAGGCATTTGTAAAGAGGTGTAAGTTTGACCGTCGACCGTAGTCTGCAACTGACGATTAGCGTTCATTGCGATTTGATAGCTCTTACCGTCAGTAGTAGTGATAGCACCGCTTTTGCCGTCAAATTGGTAAGAGCCTTGTGCTACGGTTTGGCCGTTCTGGGTGAAAGTAGCATTGCCGTTGACGTAGAGTGTAACGTCCTCGCCATTGCCTATGCTCCACTGACCGAGGACAGAGATTGTGTCGGTAGCTACAGCGTTGAATTTATCAACAGCAGCATAGGTAACTTTTCCATTCTTATTCTCATTTACGGTATAGATGTTTACGAGCCCCTTCTTGTTGCCAAAGTCAGCTACAGAAATGAGCGCCTTGCCGTAGATGCTCTCGTCATAGTTGATGTTATACACACCCGTTTTGCTATCGTAAGAAACCTTACCACCATTCATCACGTTAGAACGTTCGCTCACGGGATTGAAGATAGAGAGGTCAGCCAAGGTATCACCCTCTTCATTTACATAAAGGTTGAGAAGGTATGAGGTATTTGACGCAGCTGTGTAATCGCGGCTCCAACTGCAAAGTTCGCCTTTGGCAGGATAGGTAGTCTTGCCACCGTCCTCATCGAAGTCGTTGTTACATGAAACGAGCGACAGACCCACCAACAGAGATGCTGCTAAAGTCTTTATGTTGAGTTTCATATTGTGATTAATCTTTTTAGGATAGTTCTAATAATAAGCTTTTTAGTTTCGAGGTTATGAGTTTATAAAGTCGTGCAGTTAATCAGTAATGCAAACTTTATAACTTGATAACCTCAAAACTTCAAACAGATTTTTTACTTACGGCTCCAGTTGCGCACAATGTTGGGGTTAGCTTGGAGTTCTTGTGAAGGAATCTCCCAAATCCAACGTTGGTTGTCAGCGCTAATGGTGAAACCAGTCAAGGGGCAAGTGTTGCTAAACATACCTGCGCCAATCTCCTGCGGATCCATACGAGTGAAGCCGTCACCCCAACGCTTGAGGTTGTCGAGGCGGAAGTTTTCACCTACGAACTCACGAGTCCACTCGTCCTTAATAGTAGAGAAGAGTATATCGCCCGTTAAGTTACCTGTTGTCAAACCACGTGCGGCACGCAAAGTTGTTAGGTAGCCACCGTCAGTGCCATTGAGTTTATATGAAGCTTCAGCACCAATGAGGTAAAGTTCAGCTACACGGAAGGGCTTCGGCATGTTGTAGAATACCGTACCGTCGTTGGCCTTCTTCAATGCATCGTTACCAGGGAACTTAGAGAGTACCACACCTTCAGCTTGGTTATCACCACCAATAATGACAATGGGGCTACCGTCTTCTTCTTCAGCGCGGAAGAAGTTGTTAACCTTGCGAATATCGTCGTCATCGTAAAGGTCAATCAAGCCTTGTGTGGGGAGGTAGTCAGGATTCCATACGTGGTTGGCATCACTGTAAGATTCGAAAGCTCCGTAGAATGAAGCACGGTCATCGGCCGTCATCTGAGGTTCGTAAATCAACTCTTGACCTACGGGAGCTACATCGTCCTTCCACATAGCTATATAAGTGTCGGCATCAGTGGTGAGAGAATAACGTTCGAGCAAGTCCTTTACATCATTTAAAGCCTCTTGGTTGTGGTTCATGTAAAGATAAACACGTGCTTCGAGAGCTTTGGCTACGTTTGAAGAGAGTTCAGTGTAGTCAATGTTGTCATCATTGTTCATTAAATCCTTTGCCTTCTCGATGTCACTCAAAATGAATTGATACGTATCGTAAAGGCTGGCACGTGACGGCTTCTTGTTTACGTCCACTTCAGTGCAAAGTGGCAAACCGAGTTCGTTCTTTGCCTCGTCATCAGTCGTGTAACGCTTGCAGTAACGCGGAGCCATGTTGGCATAAGCATAGGCGCGGAGCAAGTAAGCGTGGCCCTTGTAAGTCTGAAGGGTAAGACGCTCCTCTTCTGTAGTGGTCTTAATCTTGTCAATGTTATTAATCACATTGTTGGCATTGGCAATAGCCGTGTAGCTACCTTGCCAAAGACCGTCGCCGTCAAACTGTGAGTTTGTGTACTGCCAATTATAAACCTGCATATAGTTAATGGCTGTGTTACGCAAGTTGAACAAGTCAGCCTGTACCTCAGCCACAGAAGTAGCACCGTCTGAAAGCGAACGGAAATATGCCTTGATGCCGTTGTCATAGTTCTGAGCATCTGACATCTTCTGCCATGAAGCCTCGGTCACAAGACTGGTGGTAGGCACTTGGTCGAGTTCGCATGAGGTCAATCCGAAAGCTACCAAAGCCGAGTACATGACAGTTTTTAATATATATTTGTTCATACTGTTATGAGTCAGTGAATAATGTTTGTAAAGAGATTCGCTTCTAAATTTGAGTCGAATATTAGAAGGTTACGTCAACACCGAATGTGAAGTTACGAGTAGCGGGGTAAGCACCGAGCGCGATATAGCCAGCATATTCGGGGTCAGAACCGCGATATTTCGTAATTGTGAACACGTTACGTGCAACGAAGCTGAAGCGAATGTTCTCGAAGAAGCGCGTAGCCTCCATCCAGCGTTTGGGCAGGTCGTATGACAAATTCAAGTTCTTCAAACGCATATAAGAAGAATTTTCGAGCAAGTGCGTGTCGGCCTGCGTTTCATACTGGAAGCCTGGAAGTGTAGCGATGTCGCCTGGCTTTTTCCAAATGTGAAGCATGTCTTTATCTTGGTTAAAGCCATTTTGAGCGTTACCTGATGAAGCAGCGAATAAGTATTCGTTGTTGACCATATACTTGCCCAAGGTGAAGCTAAAGTCGGCACTAAGTGTAAGTCCCTTCCAACCTGCGCTAAGGCCAAATCCACCTGTATGGGGTGCGAAGAGTGACTTACCAGTGTTTTGATACAAATCGTCAGAGAACTCCTTCGTCATTGTCTCAGGGTTGTATTGGTGCTGAATGCCACCCTTATTGCCTGGGAGATACCACATAGGAGCACCATCGTTCTTATCAACACCAGCGTAGATAGGCATGTAGTAGTTCAATGACTCACCTACAACGTAGTTAGTCAAACTACCAAGCATAGGCCATTCCTTCAAGCCGTAGAAGAGCTTATCGATTGAGGTTTTGGTGTAAGAGTAGTTAGCGTAGATATTGAAGAATGCATCACGACTGCGGAATACGTCGTAGCTCAATTCTAATTCAACACCTCGGTTACTCATCTCACCTACGTTCATCATCTGGCTTGAGAAACCAGTGGTGTAGGCCAAAGGCACACTCATCAACATATCCATCGTCTTACGCTTATAAACGTTGAAGTCAACGTCTAAGCGGTCGAACAAGCGAGCAGTCAAACCGAAGTTGAACTGGATTTGCTTTTCCCAACCGAGTTCATCGTTAGAAGGCTGCTGCAAAACCCAAGCTGGGTTGCCATTATACTGGGTAGAGGTAATCAAACCAAGACTACTATAGTTACCAATTTCAGAGTTACCCGTCGTACCGATGCTGGCCTTAAGGCTGAGGTCGGTCAACCAACTCTTAGTAGGAGCCATAAAGTTCTCACTGCTTATACGCCACATAGCACCACCGCTGAGGAAGTTGGCAGAACGATTCTTCTTACCGAAACGTGAACTCTTATCGTTACGCACAGTAAAGTTGAGGAAGTACTTGTTCATCAACGCATAATCAACGCGGCCGAAGAAACTCAAGTATTCATACTTAGAATTGCTATAAGAAGGAGCATTATAGTCCGTCACGCTACCCAAGTTGGCCAAACGGTCATCGGTAATACCCGTACCGCTGGTGCCAAAGCTGGTGCTTTGTGATTTGATACCTTCTTGACCAGCGAGGAGGGTGAAGGCATTGTTGTCGCCAATGTTAAACTTATACTCAATCGTGTTGGTAATCGTCCACATTGAAGAGCGTGCATGGCCCTCTGATGCATAACCTGATGTTTGGTTAGGGAAGTTTACTGCACGTGAAGCAGAGCTGCGCATATCGGTAGCATATAAGCCTAACTGTGACTTAATGTTCAACCCCTTAATTGGAGTGATTTGAGCGTATGCTACACCATTGTAAGTAACGTCGTTAATCTTTGTAGGTTGCAAAGAACTCAACCAACGAGTGTTGTAAAGCGTAGTGGGCGCATACAAATACTTGTGTTGTGCGGCCGATGCTTCATCAAACGGATCCCAATATGCAGGGAACATATAGGAAGCCGTATTTGAGTTTGTAACGTATTTACCAACAGATAGATCTGTATAGCCATCAGAGAGACGGTCAGTATAAGCAACGTTTTGCTTAATACCGAATGCTAACCAATCTTTGGGCTTCGTCTCAAGGTTGGTGCGAAGGGTGAAGCGCTTGAAGTGACCTGTTTGGGTCAAGTTGTCTTGCTTCATGTACGAACCTGAAACGTAGTAAGTAGTTGATTCAGAACCACCACGAATGCTCAAATCGGTGCTATTCATTGGTGCTGCATTATCGAAGAAAAACTTCTGCCAATTGGTATTAGCACCGTGTCCCTTATAAGTTTGGTACTGTTGAGCTGTGATAAGTCCGTTTTCGAGTTGGAATTGTAACAACTCGTTTGCGTTCATAGGGTTACCAATTTGGTTGGCTAATTGGCTCCAACCCACCTTTTGACTTACTTGGATTTGAGCCTTTTCGCCAGCGCGGCCTTTTTTAGTGGTAATATAAATAACACCATTGGCAGCACGTGAACCGTAGATAGAAGTAGCCGATGCATCTTTCAACGTTGTGATGCTTTCAATATCCTTATCGTTGAGTAATGAGAACATTGAGGGGTCGGCGGGTGAACCATCAATAACGATCAAGGGGTAGTTGCTAGCAGAGAGAGAACCTACACCACGAATGCGAAGCTCGGTATTGTTGATGCTACCCGCATCACCTGACATAGATGATACAGACAAACCAGCTACTTTACCTTGCAAAGCGTCAGAGATGTCAACGGCGGGTTTGTCAGCAACTTGCTCGCTGCTAACTTTCTTTACAGAACCTACTACAGTACCCACCTTTTGAGCGGTACCATAACCGATAACGACGGCTTCGCCCAATTCGTTATCCTTGAGTACTACCTGTACGTTGCCAGCTACGCTGACAGTAGTGGGTTGCATACCGATGTAAGACACAGAAATCTTCTTAGCTGTAGCAGGAACGCCCTTCAGCTTAAAGTTACCGTTAGCATCAGTAGTTGTGATTACCTTGGTGCCAGGCACACGCACGGTAGCTCCCATCACGGGTTCACCATGAGTGTCGGTCACGCGGCCGCTCACAAGCTTCTGCGCTGAAGCCGTGGCTGCGGTCATAAGCAGACCGGCTCCCAAGAGCACTAACTTTTTGTTCATATTGATAACCATTTAATTAAACATTTACGTTTGAATGAGTCTGTGGGGCGATAAGCACACGCGCCTTAAAGTGCAAAAGAGATAGAAGGAAGTGTGCACAACTTGTTATACAAGTGGGACAATGATAAACTGCAATTGGTCGGTCTAATTGGGGGGCGGGTCCTAACCTGGGGGCGACGCGTCCCCGCGTCGGCATTTGTTAGTCAAGGTTCGATGCCTTGACTAACAAATACATGAATATCAATACTTCAAGTATTGCCAACTTGGGGCATCGAACCCCAAGTTGGCAATGCCGACGCGGGGACGCGTCGCCCCCAGGTGAGGACCCGCCCCCCAATTAGGCAGACAAATTGCAGTTTATCTCTCTTTATCCTTTCCCAACTCTTGTATTATTTTTTGTTTGGTTACTTCTGCATATCGTTGAGTAGTAGAAATGTGTGCATGTCCTAACATCGTACTTACTGTTTCTACTGAAATGCCCGACTGTAATAACAATGTGGCAAATGTATGACGTGCCACGTGGAGGTGAAGCGGTTCGGATAGGCGAAGAGCTTGACCAAGTTGATGTAGATGACGATTTATAGTGCGATTATTAGGCACTATAAGCCACCCTTCGACCATTGAAGCGTGTTTGGGCAAATGGTCGAGCAGTTGTAAAACGGAATTAGAAAGGTATATTAAAGCCCTTTGGTGAGTCTTCTTTCGATAGATAGTTAACCAACCTTCACACTCTCCACGTTCAATGTGCTGTGGACGTAAAGCCCGAAGATCGGCATAAGCCAACCCCGTCTTGCTAGCAAAAAGAAACAAGTCACGAACGTGTGCTTTCGTACCTTCAAGTGAAAACTGCTCTAACATTGATAGTTCAGCCTTTGTTAAAGAAAAGTGGTGGTGCAAGACTTGTGGCATTTCAACCATCTGCCAAGAAGAGTCCTTTAAGATGCCTTCACGCATAGCTTGATGACAGAAATGACGCAATGACGAGAGGTAAAGCCGTATGGTTTGTGCGGCAAAATGCTTCTGCTGCGTTAGATAACGGATAAAACCATTGACAAATGTTGCATTCACTTTTGAGAATTGCACATCAGGAGCATGATAGTCTTGCTTGATATAGGCTGTTATGTGCTTTAATGTTACACGATACTTACAAAGAGAACTTTCTGAACGGTCAATGCCTACACGCTTTGCGTAACGCTCTATACAAAGCGTAACAAAGGAGAGCAATGTTTTTGTTGAAGCTGACTCTACGTTAGAGACTTGATGGTTATGTATTTCACCCATAAAAGCAGACAGGACACGCTTAAAATCATCTACTTTGATTTGTAACTCTAATAGCACCCTATCTTTCAATGTATTGTCAATCTTTGCTACACACGAAAGGGTTAAAACGTCTTCTGCATAAAAATATCCCATAAAATAAAAATTAAGAAATGATAGAAAATATAATTAAAAGCACTACAAGCGAGCTATAGTTGACAAAATGCAAGCTTTTTAGCCTAAAAAGTTTATTTTTCGTGACAAAAAGGCCATTTTCTTTTGCTAAACAAATTATAAAACCTATTTTTGCAGCATACTTGCGTGAATAAATTGCATAATAATTCACCCTTCATCTACTCTACTTACTCCAAAAGGAACGGAGAGGTGTTAATTACTGCAACATAACGCTAAACGATTGACTTAAAAAAACAAAAAAGGACAACCAAAATATATACTTTGCACACAGATGTGTACATATATATATAATGTACACGTGCGCGTGGTGGCGAATTGTCCCACTTGTATAACAAGTTGTGCACACTTCCTTCTATCTCTTTTGCACTTTAAGGCGCGTGTGCTTATCGCCCCACAGACTCATTCAAACGTAAATGTTTAATTAAATGGTTATCAATATGAACAAAAAGTTAGTGCTCTTGGGAGCCGGTCTGCTTATGACCGCAGCCACGGCTTCAGCGCAGAAGCTTGTGAGCGGCCGCGTGACCGACACTCATGGTGAACCCGTGATGGGAGCTACCGTGCGTGTGCCTGGCACCAAGGTAATCACAACTACTGATGCTAACGGTAACTTTAAGCTGAAGGGCGTTCCTGCTACAGCTAAGAAGATTTCTGTGTCTTACATCGGTATGCAACCCACTACTGTCAGCGTAGCTGGCAACGTACAGGTAGTACTCAAGGATAACGAATTGGGCGAAGCCGTCGTTATCGGTTATGGTACCGCTCAGAAGGTGGGGACTGTAGTAGGTTCTGTAAAAAAAGTGGGCGGTGAAAAGGTTGAAAACAACCCTACCGCTAACGTAGCCGACGCCTTGCAAGGTAAGGTAGCAGGTCTGCAAGTATTAAACAACTCAGGTGATGCCGGTGACATTAACAATGCATCAATCAAATTGCGTGGTACAGGTTCATTTACCGCCAGCAACACTCCGTTGATCGTTATTGATGGCTCTCCTGCAGGTACAGGCATGTTGGCAATGCTCAACGATAAAGATATCGAGAGCGTAACTACATTGAAGGACGCTTCAGCTACTTCTATCTATGGTTCACGTGCTGCCAATGGTGTAATCTTCATCACTACGAAGAAGGGCCGTGCGGAAGAAAAGGCTCAGATAACCATTAGTCAGAGCGTAGGTTGGAGCCAATTAGCCAATGCCATTAGCAATCAGATGAACTCAAGCGAGTTGCTTCAGTTCCAACTTGAGAATGGTATCATTACTCCCGACCAATATCAGACTTATAAGCTCCACGGAGCTAATACCAACTGGCAGAAGTATTACTTTGACAATGCTGCACCGATGTATAACACCGACTTCTCATTGCGCGGTGGTTCGGGCAACACTACTTACTTTGTATCAGCTTCTTATAAGAGCCAAAACAGTTTGACCAAGGTGGGTCACCTCAAGCGTTACACCTTGCGTTCAAACTTAGACACAAAGCCCAAACAATGGCTTAACTTTGGTTTGAAACAATCGGTTGCTTATACCGACCGCATATATAACCCTGATGTGAGCCGTGATGAATTGGTTGCTAACACTGGAAATGCGGTATGTGCAGCCTACCTTTATCCCTCTTATTGGGATCCCTACTCAGAAGAGGCAAAGAAAACGCACTTCATCACCTTTGCCAATGCTACTGACCCTATGTGGAGGCGTCAGATGAACCCTGCAACTATCAACGACATTATCTATAATGGTGTAGCTTACGCCCAGATTCAGCCCGTTAAGGGATTGACCATAAAGTCGCAATTGGGCCTTTATGCGAGTGATGGCCGCATCTTCCAAGCCACAAATCCTACTATTCCCGACTTAAATGGTGTGGGCAGTGCAGCGGCTTCGTCATCACGCAGTTCGATGTGGACCATTACCAATACGGTTGAATACAAATTCAACATTGGCGAAAAGCATGCTATCACCCTCTTAGCTGGTCAAGAAGGTATCAAAGGCTCCTCAAAGGGATTCGATGCTTCTGCTACGGGTATTACTGATAGCCGTTTGTTGAACTTCGCAGGTGCTACAACGCCCAATATGCCTACTTATTCAAGTTCAAAGTATGAATACCTCTCTTTCTTTGGCCGTGTAGACTATGCGTTGATGAACAAATACTTCTTCAACTTCACTGTTCGTAACGATAAGAGTTCACGCTTCGGTGCTGATAATCGTGCTGCCAACTTCTTGAGTGGTGGCGTGATGTGGCGCTTGTCTGACGAAACGTTTATGGCTGCTACCAAGAGTTGGTTAACCGACTTACAGGTTAAGTATAGCGTAGGTTCAACGGGTAATTCAGAAATTGGTAACTATCGTAGCTTAGGCCTTACTGGCAAAACACAATATAATGGTGATGCTGGATTGGTTATTGCACAACCTTCGAACAAAGAGTTGGGTTGGGAAAAGCAAATTCAATCGAATGTAGGCCTTACAGCTCGTTTGTTTGATCGTGTAAACATCGATATCAACTACTACAATCGTAAGACGAAGAACATGTTGATGTCTACTCCGTTGGCCTATACAACAGGTTTCAGCAGCATGATGTTGAACGTGGGTCAGTTAACCAACAATGGTGTTGAAGTAGAAGTAAGCTACGATGCTTTTCGTTCACGCGATGCCTTTGTCAACGTTTATGCCAACTTCGCCTACAATGCCAACAAAATTGACAAATTGTTCAATGGACAGCAAAGTTGGGATCGTCCATCATACTACTTGAGCTACATTGTTGGCAAGAGCATTAACTACTATATGGCAGAGTTTGCAGGTGTTGACAAGAATGATGGTTTGGCAATGTGGTACACCAAGGGTAACCACGGCAATGGCAAGACCGTACACGAGTTCAACCCCGAAACAATGACCAAGACCTATAGCAACGATTTGTTGCAAGACGTAGGTAAGGCCTACTATCCTAACATGAATGGTGGCTTCGGTTTTACTGCAAGCTGGAAGGGACTTTCGCTCAATGCTGACTTTGCTTTCGTATTGAACAAGTACATGCTGAACATTGACTATCAGTTCTCTACCAACAATGCCAACGCTAAGCAAGGTTTCAACCAAAGCCGCGACATGTTGAAGATGTGGAAGAAGCCAGGTGACATAACCGACATTCCGAGCCTTGCCACAGAGAACGTGTTCGATACACGTGTATTGCAGAATGCTTCATTCTTACGTTTGAAGAATCTTACGCTCTCTTATAGTTTGCCACAACAATGGATGCAAGCAACGCGCTTCTTCAACTCAGTACGTATCTATGCTACAGCTCGCAACCTCTTTACGGCAACGAAATATAAGGGTGGCGACCCTGAGAAGGATGGCAACATTTCTTTGGGCTTCTACCCCGGCACTCGTCAATATATGTTAGGCGTTGAGGTAAGTTTCTAATATAAAACACTTTTTAATCTCAAGTTGAACAAAAAAAATGAAAACATATATCATCAAAGCTGCGTTATGCTCTACGGTGGCGCTGACCGCGCTCACTTCATGTGAGTTCGATCAATACCCCGACACGAGTATTCCTACTGAGAAGGCATGGTCAACCATGCTTGACGCCACTCAGTTCAACAATGGTCTGAAATCAGAAGTTCGTAGCATTTGCGGTGGTAGCTATACAGCCATCTCCGAACTTCAGAGCGACCTCTTCAACGAAACTACAGCCAACTGGGAAGGTTGCTCATTTGGCAACATTCAAGACTGGACGTTCACATCGGGTTCTTCTGTATGTGACAGTTATTGGGCTGGTTGCTATGCTGTCATTTCGAATGCTAACAACATTATCAACAACATCGACAAGGTTACTCCCGAGGAGGGCAATGAAGAGCAAGCAGCATTATTGAAGTACTACAAGGGCTCAGCCTACTTCGTACGCGCTTTGGCTTACGATAAGTTGGCACGCCGCTACTGCAAGGCTTATGACAGGGCTACAGCTGAAGAGACATTGGGCCTTCCCCTTGTCGAGACAGTAGACGTCAACGTAAAGCCTTCACGCTCTTCGCTCAAGGCTACTTACGACTTAATTAAGTCTGACATCGCTAAGGCCAAGGAGTTGATGGGCGAGGATGACATTCACAACGCTGACAATGGTGTGCCCAGCTACAACGCTGCTGATGCACTCGACGCACGTGTGAGCCTTAACTGTCAAGATTATGACAACGCCATTGCTTGCGCAGAGCGTACGATTGCTAAATATCCACTTTGCACTACCGAAACGGAATTGAAAGAAATGTGGAAGAACGACCAAGGTACAGAGATTATCTTTCAACCTACTCAGACCAAGGAAGAGCGTGTCAATAGCTATCAATATTACATTCTCTACTCGTCAAAGTATAGAATGCAAAGCCCTAACAACGTGCCTACGCAGGGTTTGATCGACCTCTATGAGGACGAAGACATGCGCCTTTACACCTACTTTGCTGCCGACGGTGCTGTAGCTGGCGACATTGTTGACGAGAATGTAATCACCCTCAACAAGTTCCCTGGCAACCCTGATTTGGTAAAGAGCCGTCCCGAGTCTGAATATTTCAATATGACAAAGGAATTGCGCGTTGGCGAGATGTATTTGATCGCTGCTGAGGCAAGCTACATGAAGGACGGTTCAGGCCTTTCTTACCTCAACGCTTTGCGTACGAAGCGTGGTGCTTCTGCATTAGACGTTAGCGGCAATATGCTCTTAGATCAGATTAAGAACGAATGGGCACGCGAGATGTGTGGTGAAGGTTTCCGTCTTGACTGCTTGAAGCGTTGGGGCGACGGTTGTAAGCGCATGAAGGCACAAAACTGTGTTGAAGGTTACTTGCAGTCACAACCCAACTACCAAGACCTCAACGTACCTGCATCTAACCAAAAGTTCGTTTGGGAAATCCCGACAAACGACCTTCAAGCTAACCCCAACCTCAAACGTAACTGGTAATAGGGGCGAGAGTTATACAACAGTGGAATGGGGCGCTTGCTCCACGAAAGAACAAGCTCCCCACCACATTCATAACCAATAAATAGGTAACAAAAAGATGAACAAGATAATTAAGACCTTGTCCTTTTGCCTGCTTTCTGCACTTGCACTCGTTTCGTGTAACGACAACTTCGACGATAGCTCGAACGATGTGACTTATCCCGAAAAGGTAAGTTTGGGCATGTGGCAAAACGACTACACCAAGGATGGTGGTACGGCCTACACCATTAACATTACGTTAGACGAGCAGGGCGACACTATCTGCGATATTACCACTTACAATACCTCTAACGAAAACGCTAACGTATTGAACCGTGGTAAAATCACAAGCTACGAACCTAAGACGGGTACAATCACCGTTAACTACACAGGTGAGACTATATACGGTGGTGCTGCAAAG
This sequence comes from uncultured Prevotella sp., assembly GCA_900540885.1. GTDB lineage: Bacteria > Bacteroidota > Bacteroidia > Bacteroidales > Bacteroidaceae > Alloprevotella. The sequence goes on along the minus strand of UQHJ01000052.1, from coordinate 1,265 downwards.
GCTGTACTCAATTCGCGTAACGACGGTCAGTCATACGTAGTATCACTTTACAGCGTTGACGACGAGGGTAAGGCTACACGTAAGGCTTACTTCACCGCAGTTAAAGCTACTACCATTTCTGTGTTGGGCGACTGGCAGTTGAGTGACGGCCGTGTCGTTTCGCTCAACAACGACGGTACTGCTACCATTCAAAATGGTGAAACATTGACAAAGGCTACTTACACCTTTGACAACAATGTCGTAACAGTAACAGCCGAGGGCACTACACTTACGATGTCACTTGGTGCAAATGGTCAGATGATGGTTGATGGTCAATATGTATCACACATCATGACGCAGCCTAAGAATGACTGGTACGTTTACGCTTATGGTAACTACACAGGTGGTGCGGCGCTGACACAGGAAAATTACACCAATGAGAATGTAGCATTAGAGTATTCTCCCAGCCGTAAGATGGCTCGCTTCAGTGCTTTACTTCACGAAAAAGTTCCAAATACACCTTTTACCGGTGACCTTTTCACCATTGACTTCTATTGGAAGATTGGCGATAGCAAGGTAACTATGGGTAATGACTCATTCTTCTCAGGCGTCATTCACCCCACTTATGGTGAAGTCATGATGGTGCCCACAGCTATTACTGATGACGGTACAACTGCATTGTTCGAAAACAATGTATTCTACTTCGGTTTCACCTACAAAGTGTCAGCTGGCCCATTTGGATCTGAAGTTACAAACTTCGAAATCACTCGCTTAGCAGAATAATATAACGAGCTAATCAAAATGAATAGGAGACAAACACCCCCAATAAGGTTGTTTGCCTCCTATTTTTCGTTTTAAACGAAAATTATCGAATAGTCCACGAACCACCCTAACGGCCTCACCCCCTAACCCCCTCTTCTTGAGGAGAGGGGGCTAGGGGGTGAGGCCCAAATTGCAGTTTATATTTGTTATTAAAAGCCCTAAAGTGCGAAGCACATATAAACACTGCGGAAGTTGTTTTTACACGTTACTAAGGGCAAAATGTGAAGCAAGGCTTTTTTAGTATGTGCTATCCACCTCCCAAAAAAGTTTTCTCTGAAAAGTTTGCGTGTTAGAAAGGGTTTCTCTACTTTTGTTATAAGTTTTATCCTTCTAATATTAACGGCAATGCGACAGACAGAAGAACGATATATCAGCCTCCTTACAGACTTTGGCTTCAAACGCATATTTGGCACAAAGCTCAATAAAAGTCTGCTCATAAGTTTTCTCAATTCACTATTCGATGG
>UQHJ01000051.1 GCA_900540885.1 uncultured Prevotella sp. | reverse complement strand
TTTTGTGCGGTTTTGGAGACTAATACTAGAGGTTTGCATATTACTTTGGCTATTCCTATTTCCTTTTTTAGAGAAAATATCTAAAGCTCTTGAGATTTATGATAAAGTATATAATAGCAAAGAACAATTCAAGCAGATTAATGAACTAAGACGACAGAGAACTATCATAAAAAGAAATTTAGAAAAGTGTAATAGTCTGCGAGATGATATTGTCCGTTATAATAAATATATCGATCAAGTAGAAGATAGTTTGAAGCCTATAGATTTCATAACAAAACATTTAGATGATGTTATTTATTATGAGGATACAAGACGTTTAATTGAAAATCTTAAGGTTACTTTGGAAAATGTAAGAAAAGACGGTAGACGTAAAAAGTCTGTTCCTGAAGATTTATTGGCTCAAATTGATAAATATCAATTTGAGTTACAAAAAATTAATCAAGAAATTAATAAACAAAATGTCTTGCTGCGTAAATCCATGGATGTTGATTGGCTCATAAAACTTATACAGTTAAAGCATACATATGAAACAATGACTAAACCGCAAAGATCAATTATGTCAGATGCTGATTATATAAATTTGGAGCATGAAATCAAGTCTGTTCAGAGGCAGTTGGAGCTATTAGTTACAAATAAAGATGAGAGATTGAGTGCACTTAATAATACAATAAAGGATTATTTCGGTGTTGCACATGGTCTTTCTGATGCATATAATTCTTGTCAGCCTCGTTTCGACATCGAACACCAGGCGCTGTATCTCAAAAGAGAAGGCGAAGAATTTGTTATAACTAATGTTGGAAGTAAATGTAATTATATGTTTATGCATTTGTGCACTTTCTTGGGAATACACGAACATGCAATAAAAGAAGATATTGATTACATTCCTAGTTTTTTGTTTATAGATCAACCTAGTATACCATTCTATGCTGATAATTCTGATGGTGACATTAAAGACAATGATGACAAGAAACGTCTTGGATATGCATTCAATTTGATTAACATATTTATGGACCGCATAATCAGATTTGTATATAAACATCCTTTCCAAATAATCTTGATAGAACACGCAGATTCTTCGTATTGGCTTGATAAATTCAATTACTTTGAAACAAGATATGAATTCGTTAAAGGTAAGGATTCTGGATTGATACCCGACTATATATATCACAGATCATAATGTAAAAACTGAATATGATTTAATAGCTATATTCTATCGTCAATGATTAGAATGACTATAATTTAAATGTAATAAGGTTAAGCAGGTATGATTGAATAGGCTTGTGCCTGTGGAGCGAAGCCACTACCTGCTACAATAGAGCATCGCTTTCTTCTTTAATGAAATTTTATTTTTATCTGCCATCTGCAATTTTATCTTGTATATCACAGCAACATATTGATATTTAATGTGTTATATGATTGTAGATAAGGTTGCAAATGGTGGTTTATCTGCAACCCTATCTGCAACCGCGCAATGACGTAAGTGTCAGTGAATTATGGAGATATTTTGTGTGTGGTTGCAGGTGGCAGATAAAAACGAATACATTTTTTATATATTGTATTGTATGCAATTAAGGCTTATTTGCCGACCAATTAAGGCTTGGTGACTATGAATGTTTGTAATGCTCGTTAATTGTTGTGACGTAAATACAAAATCTTTAGATATATAATTTTTTCAATTATGGAAAGAAAAACAATTTACTTGTGCCTTGCCCACATGAGTGAGGCAGGTTTGGAACAGAAATATGTGAAGGAGGCTTTCGATACCAACTGGGTGGTACCTATGGGACCCAATGTAAATGCTTTTGAAAAGGATTTGGAGGCTTTTGCAAATAGCAAGAGTGATGGCTCTGAGGAGCTTGACAGAAAGGTGGTTTGCTTGAGTGCAGGTACAGCTGCTGTTCATTTGGCTTTGATTGGCTGTGGTGTGAAGGCTGGTGATGAAGTATTGGTGCAGAGTTTTACATTCTGTGCTTCGAGTCATCCGATTACATATCTTGGTGCCAAGCCAGTGTTCGTAGGTTCTGAGGGTGAAACATGGAACATGGATCCTGTTTTGTTGGAGAAGGCTATACTTGACCGTAAGGAGAAGACAGGCAAGTTGCCTAAGGCTATTGTGCCAGTAGCTCTCTATGGTATGCCTTACCGAATTGATGAGATTATGGCGATTGCGGACAAGTATGGTATTCCAGTGGTAGAGGACGCAGCCGAAGGTATGGGGTCACGCTTTGATGGACAAGTGTTGGGTACATTCGGTAAATATGGTGTATTGTCGTTCAATGGCAACAAGATGATTACAACTTCTGGTGGAGGTGCACTAATTTGTCGCAGTGCAGAAGACGCAAACAATGTGATGTGGTATGCAACACAGGCTCGCGACGCTTATCCTTACTATCAGCATACGGCTATCGGCTATAATTATCGTATGTCGAACGTGTGTGCTGGTATTGGTCGCGGTCAGATGACTGTCCTCAATGACCATATTGCTCATCATAAGCATGTGCAGTCGCTCTATGAAGAACTGTTGAAGGACGTACCAGGTGTACATATTCACAAGCAACCTACAGACAAACGCTATGATGCCAACTTCTGGCTTTGCGCTGCCACTTTGGATGCGGATGTGAAGATTCAAGGTCAGGAGAACGCATACAAGGAAGTTATTAAGACTGCCGTAGGTGGAGCTGCAGGTGTAATCCATGCCGTTGATTCAGCAACAACCGACTGTCAGCCTAACGAAAATGTAGAGGCATTGCGTGTATTCATGCTGGGCAAGAAGATTGAGTGTCGTCCGGTATGGAAGCCGATGCACAAACAACCCGTGTATGAGGGTGCTCCTGTATATACTAATGGTATTGAAGAAGAACTCTTCAAAGTAGGTTTCTGTCTGCCAGCTGGTCCGTATGTGACAGACGATGATGTGAAGTATATCGTAGAAAGCATCAAAGAGGCAATCGTAAGATAAGCAATTGGTTGATGAGCGATTAATGGACGTGATGTGCTGGTTGCATCTATGTCTGTTAATCGCTCATTCGTATGATAACTATACGCATAATGAGAAATGTTATAGTAGCAATTTGGAATTTGATTTCACCGAATGCCATCACGACTCGGCAAACTTCAAACAAGTTTGGTTTGCTCTCACTGCTTTGGCAATTCTGTTCTTTCCTTTTTGTACCTCGTAAAGCGAACAGATTACCTAATGACTAACGATAATGAAAATAAACAAAGAATTTTTGGGCAATCTCTTTGAACAGGCTGTAGAGAATCCGCGCTTGCGTCAGAGCTACGACTTACGTACAACATCGGATGATAACTCGCAACGTATTCTGAACGCATTGCTGCCAGGAACAGTTGTGCCCATTCATAGACACCCAAATAGCAATGAGAATGTATTGCTCTTGTGTGGTAAACTTGTAGAAGTTATCTATGACGAAAATGGCAACGAGAAAGAACGCATCCATCTTGACCCGACTGTAGGCAACTATGGCTGCGTTATACCACAAGGAGCATGGCATACCGTGGAAGTATTGGAACCATCAGTTATCTATGAAGCAAAGGACGGAAAGTATGGTGAAGATGGAAGTGAGACGTTTGAAACTTTCAAGGCAAAGGAAACGGAAGACAAAACAACTCCTACATTTTCCAACAGTTTGGGTGACCTTAGAAAGAACATTGAGTATCTGATTGGCATGGAACGACAATCTGGTAGAATGGATAAGATAACTCCGCTCTATGTGTCGCGTATGCTGAATGTGTCATTGGAAGAGGTGGAACGAGTGATGAAAGAGATGAACATCTAATCTTCTAAATTCATTTGTGTCCCGTTTTTAATGGGAAGCTAATGACTATATACTAAAATGAAGCAGAATAATCAGATGAAAGAATTTCCTGTAAATGGAAGAGATAATTTGTGGGAAAGACACAAATGAGAAAAGAAATACAGTTGTACGAATACCAGAAGGATATGTTACGGCAGATAGAGGATGCGTTTGTGACGCACCAATCTGTGATGGTACAGATGCCTACTGGAACGGGAAAGACCGTTCTGATTTCGGAAGTAGTGAAGAGAGAAGAACGAAGAGTGAAGAATCCATGTGTGTGGATTGTGGTACATAGGCGTGAATTAGTAGAGCAGATAAAGGAAACGCTTGAAAGACGATTAGGTACTTCTCTTGATGCTGAGAGAGAGAAATCAAACGTTATAGAAGTTTTCTCTATACAGTGGTTGTCAAGACACTATCAAGAGTTGGAGGAAAGACCATCACTCATCGTGATAGACGAGGCACATCATGCCGTGGCTAAGACCTACGAAGAGGTGATGAACGCCTATCCCAATGCCAAGAAATTGGGCGTGACCGCGACTCCATGCCGACTGACCAAACGAGGATTTACCGATTTGTTTGAAGTACTGCTGTGTTCCCACTCGATAGCTAAATTTATCAAGGAAGGCTACCTGTCCGACTTTGACTATATATCGCTCAATCCTAATAGTGAAGACCAAAAGAAGATAGACGGATTAGAGAAGCGTGCCGCAGACGGTGACTATAACATTGCAGAGATGCAGGAGGTGCTGGACTGCAAGCCATCCATTGGGCGGTTGTATCAGACCATAAAGGATTTTGCGGCAGGTAAGAAAGGCATCGTGTATGCCATCAATATAGAACACGCAGAGCATATAGCCGAATACTACAGAGAGCAAGGATTGGCAGCCGTGGCGATAAGTTCGAAGACACCGAAGGAGGAACGAAGGAGGATGATAGAACTGTTCAAGGAGGGAAGCGCAGGTGATAAGCCTTACTGTTCCTCACTAAGCCTTATAACGACTGTTGGACAAGACGATACACCGAAAGAAATTCAAATATTGGTGAATGTGGACTTATTCGGTGAAGGCTTTGACTGTCCCGATGTGGAGTTTATCCAGTTGGCACGTCCAACGCTGTCGTTGGCGAAGTATCTGCAAATGGTGGGGCGCGGACTGCGTGTAGCAAAGGGAAAGGAGTGCTGCACGCTGTTGGACAACGTGGGGCTTTACCGCCTGTTCGGGTTGCCCACCACTGACTGGGATTGGAGCGCTATGTTCTTGGGACGACAAGCAGGAAAAGGCGATATCGTTAGGGAGCGAGATATGTCCATACGCATATTGGGGACATTCAGCAGCAAGTACAAGTCAGATGATATAACCAATGACCGCCATACCGAAATGGTGGTGATAGCGCGCCATGACGAGCCAGATGTATCACAACGTCTAAGAGAACTGCTATATGTGTTCCGCACTACGCCACACATGAAGAAGATGCGGAGCGGCTATATGGGGGGCGGACGCTATATCCGTACCGAAGAGCCGCAGGGACTGTATAATTCTACCAATAAAGTGCGCATGGGGTGGCAGTTAGTCAGTGAAGGAGAAAATGAGACCGCACGATATTGGCTACTGCACACCAACAATGAGCGCATGGTGTATGTGGGCAGGAAATATCCCTGGGACAGACAAACGGACGGCGTGACGGAGATGTACTGCTATGCCAACGAATACGCCTATAACGGATTGAAAGAGATATATGCCAATGAACCAGAATATATCACAGGTGGTAAGCGCAAGGTGCAGGAACAGGGACTCATACGCAAAGACCGCTGGGGCGAGGAACACGTAGTGACTTATATGTACTACGGCGTGGGCAGAAACAAGGGCGAAGTGTTTAATGGTAAGGATGCCTATGTATGCGAGCTTCTCAGTCAAGGTGAGTATGCCATCTGCAATAACAACCACCACATCATTCTCCACGGACTGAAACAGGTGCAACTGTCGGACGACAACGTTGCCAAGGTAGTGTTTCTCGGTGAGGACGAAACTATATGGGTGAACCTGTACACCATGCAGGAGTTTGACAAGCGTCCCACAGTGGAGCGTGTAGGTTTTATGGAAATGCTGCGGGTAGGCTTCAACTACTATTTTTACAAGAACCGCCAGTTGGCTGGAATACCCATACAAGACTGGAGTTGTGTAGCCAACAACCATGTGTTTCTGTTCATGGAGCAGTATGTGATACTGAAAGGACAGACAGATACCGTGTTTCGTGTGGAGGGAGAATACAGAAAGGGCAACCAGTGGATGATGAAACTGAGGAATATGGGTGTGGGAGGAACGAAAGGTGACAAGGAGATTCCCTCGGCTTGGATGCCGAGAGGGAGGAATACATAAAATATCAGAGCTTTATATTAACATTAAGGCGCGCTTCGCGCTTTGTTTTTTTAACATTAATGTTTCATTAATCGACCATTAATCTTATTCGTTAATCTTTTTCATTAATCTTTCCATTAAAGATATAAAAATAGAATTTGTTCAATGGTAGACTATAGAACAAGATTAATGAAAAAGATTAATGGAAAGATTAATGGAAAGATTAATGAATAGATTAATGGTCGATTAATGAGACATTAATGTTAAAAAAACAAAGCGCGAAGCGCGCCTTAATGTTCATTCCTGTCTCTTCGATAAATTGCAGTTTATTTTTGTCATAAGAACATTTTTACCCACACTATTCGTCACAGAGCCAGAACATTCACTTCGTCAGCATCTGCCACTCACAAGTAGCACTTTAACGCTAAATACGTGATATTTAACACTATTGAACGTAGAATTGTCAATAAAAAGTCGTAATTTTGCCGCGTTTCCTTAACATGCCGTAATTATATTGTATGAAAAGTACTATTGAAAAGACGTATTTCGTATGGCATACAAGAACAGGAAACACGATAAAAAAACGAAACCAATGAATATAACCACTTTGCGTCGTGCAGCACTTACACTTGTAATGGCAGGCATTGGCGCCACCGCTTATTGTCAAGACTTAATTGCGCGTCAAGCCCCCGTCGACCGTCGCCTACGCGCTGTCGACTCCGTAGCCATTCAGCGTGCTGTCGATCGCGACCTCGAGCTCGATCTTAGTAGCGACGTTTACAACACATGGGTAACTAACCGCGCTCACCCCTACAAGCAAGAAGACGTACCTGAAAGCTATCGCATCGATCTCCGAGGCTTCCACATGCCTACCCCTTCACGCAACGTCACCTCACGCTTTGGCTATCGCGCTGCCTTTAAGCGCGTCCACAAAGGTCTTGACATTAAAGTTTGCACTGGCGACACCATTGTTGCCGCCTTCGATGGCAAAGTGCGCGTTGTACGTTACGACGCTGGAGGATATGGCAACTACATAGTCATTCGCCACAACAACGGCCTTGAGACTATCTATGGCCACCTTTCAAAGCAACTTGTTGCGGGCAACGAAATGGTAAAGGCTGGCGATCCCATTGGCCTTGGTGGCAACACGGGCCGTTCATTTGGTTCACACCTCCACTTCGAAACGCGCTTAGCAGGCGAGGCCATCAATCCCGAATTATTATTCAACTTCCCCGCACAAGATGTCACGGGCGACTTTTACACCTTCCACAAGAACGATGCGGGCAATGCCTCTACTCTCCTTGCGTCACGCAACGTATCAGCCGAAGACAAAATAGCCATGACAGCCACTCACTTCTACAAAGTGAAACGTGGCGAGACACTCTCTACCATTGCCGACAAGTTAGGCATTGCTGAAGACAAATTGGCTAAGACCAATCGCATGACCAACAGCACTAAACTACGCACAGGACAAATCTTAAGATACTAATTAAGTTTTCATAAAATACTAAGCCTTTGATTTGACACCCTACTTAGGTTCCAAATCAAAGGCTTTTTCCGTCACGACTTAACACTTTCGTAATTTTTAAACAAGGTCCTGCCACCATTCAATTTTATTTAACTACATTTGCATAGTTAAGTAGGCTCAGTCCTACCACAATCAGCATAAATTATTCATCCAAACAGTTATAATCACATATCATGGAACAAAAAGATTTGCAACACATTGCCAATCAATTCGAAATCACAGGAACCGTTGCTGAAGTGAATCCTTTAGGCAATGGTCTTATCAACACTACCTATAAGGTAACAACAGCTGAGGCTGATGCCCCAGACTACGTTCTGCAACACATCAACAACGCGATTTTCCCCGACGTTGACATGTTGATGAACAACATCGTTGCTGTTACCACCCACATTCGCAAAAAGCTTGAAGCTAAGCATACCGATGACATCGACCGCAAAGTACTCAAGTTCGTTCCCTGCAAAGACGGCAAGTACTACTACGTCTTCGACAACAAGTATTGGCGCGTCATGGTACTCATTCCCGATGCAGTATCAAAGAGCGGTGTAACCCCCGAAGGCTCTAAGATTGTAGGCGAGACGTTTGGCGACTTCCAAGCCATGTTGGCCGACATTCCCGAACAGTTGGGCGAGACTATCAAAGACTTCCACAACATTGAGTTCCGCTTGCAACAATTCCACGATGCCGTTAAGGCTGACAAGGTAGGTCGCGTTGCCGGTGTTAAAGACATCATCGACGAGATTGAAAAGCGTGCTGAGGATATGTGCCGCAGCGAACGTCTCTTCCGCGAAGGCAAACTTCCCAAGCGTATTTGCCACTGCGATACGAAGATCGACAACATTCTCTTTGATAAAAACGACAACGTACTCTGCGTTATTGACCTCGACACTGTAATGCCTAACTTCATCTTCTCTGACTATGGTGACTTCCTTCGCTCTGCTGCCAACACACAACCCGAAGATAGCCCCGAGTACGACAAGATTGAATTCCGTATGGACATCTTCAAAGCATTCACTGAAGGCTACTTAAAGACTGCACGCGTATTCCTCACTCCTATCGAGATTGAGAACCTTCCCTACGCTGCAACGCTCTTCCCCTACATGCAGTTAGTACGCTTCTTTGCCGACTATCTTGATGGTGACAACTACTACAAGGTACAGTATGCCGACCACAACCTCGTTCGTTCAAAGAACCAACTCACCTTGCTCCAGCGCGCAGAAGAGAATATTCCCGAAATGGAAGCCTTCATCAAAGAGCAATTGGCATAATAAGTAGAAGTTTCCCTACTCTACTATAAGATACTATTGCGGCCCCATTCTTGCTTAAAGAATGGGGCCGCAATTCTTTGACAATGTATGTCACTCTGCAAATTAATGTTGATTACATTGAAATGAATATACGTGACTAAGAACAAAACGCTCAAATATGTTGTCATCAGAGGCGGCAACCATTATGACGAGATTGAAACTTTGACGAAGAGAGATTTGAAACTCCCCACTAAAGCTCCCCCGCTATTACATAAACCCTTGCATCTTCAACGCCTCGATTAATCCTTCTGACATCGTACGGCAGTCTTTAGCAGTATAGCGTATGTCGGTAAAAATCTGTGCTAACGTCTCGACATTGTTAATGTGTACAAACTCTTGATTTTCGGGGGCAGCTTCGGTGGTAGCATAATCACGGTCAATCGATGCTGGCGTGTGCGGTTGATACGTTTCGTCATGACGGATAGCCGACAATGGAAGACGCGTTGTTAACGCGGGTTGCTCGTCAGGCCAACCTAATGTAATCGTGGCCACAGGCATTACCAATCGAGGTAGGTGTAATAAGTCAATAATTTGCTTCGGTTGATAAATCGTTGTGCCCAAAAAGCAAAGTCCCAACCCTGCAGCCTCAGCTAAGTCGCAAAAACGTTGGCAAAACAACAAAGCATCTGTTGCCGCATTCTGATAGGATAGGAAGTTGTCATATCCTGGGTGTCCCTTGCGCTGCTCTGCCCATGTTGTTACGCGATTATAATCTGCACAAAAGGTTAGCACCACTGGTGCCTGCGTCACCATAGGCTGATTGAAGTGACAAGGAGCAAGCTTTTGCTTCATCTCATCACTACGCGTCACTACTACCGAATAAAGTTGTAAGTTACCCATCGTTTGGGTGCGTTCTGCTTGTTCTAACAGTTCGTTGAGCATAATGTCATCTACGGGGCGCGAACTATATTTTCTAATACTTCTACGTGTCATAATTTTTTATAAAGCTAAAAAGAGGAAACAAACGCATCTATATATTTCACACAGACCATTGTTTCCTCTTTATTCATATTTGTTTCTAAGCCTTACCTTCCTCCTTCCATTGCTTCAACACGGCATCGCGCATCAAGAATAAGTGGCGAATCTGTGCAGCATAGGTTGGATTATCTTTCAACTTATTAACGATGTCGTAATATAGCGTAACTGTATGCTTTAAATCCTTCACATAAGTAGCTTTGTCTATATAAAGAGAGGCTGGCAATTCATCAAAATGTGACTTAAACCACCCGACGACTTCGTTCAGTTCTTCATCAGTGTAATGCTTCTTATATTCCATCTTTAGGGAGAGTTTTATAAGTTTATGGGTTTAATAAGATGATTGCAAGAACTAAAAGTAACTTTTTAATCCCATTATCTTCTAACCCTATAAGCCCACCAAACTTTACTCTTCAGCATTGCGTTCTTTCAGCGCAGCAGCTATTTTCTCTTCCAATTCAGCGGTCAATTCTGGATTGTCTTTAATAACGCGCTTTACCGCATCGCGACCTTGGCCTAAACGAGTTTCACCATAGCTAAACCACGAACCGCTCTTCTTAATAATGCCAAGTTCTACGCCTAAGTCAACTATCTCACCTACGTGTGAGATACCCTCACCAAACGTAATTTCAAATTCTGCCTTACGGAAAGGAGGAGCCACCTTATTCTTTACGATCTTTACGCGTACTTGGTTACCAATAGGTGTATCGCCATCCTTCAGCGTAGTTACACGGCGAATGTCTAAACGAACCGAAGCATAGAACTTCAAGGCATTACCACCAGTTGTTGTCTCTGGGTTGCCAAACATCACACCAATCTTTTCGCGCAATTGGTTAATAAAGATACACGTTGTGTTGGTCTTGCTAATCGTCGATGTCAACTTACGCAAGGCTTGACTCATCAGTCGAGCTTGCAAGCCTACCTTATTGTCACCCATATCGCCCTCAATCTCAGCCTTTGGCGTAAGAGCTGCCACTGAGTCAATCACGATAATATCAATAGCCGATGAACGAATCAATTGGTCAGCTATCTCGAGTGCCTGTTCACCATTGTCGGGCTGAGCGATTAAGAGTTCGTCAACGTCTACGCCCAACTTCTTTGCATAGAAGCGGTCAAAAGCATGCTCTGCATCGATAAAGGCTGCGATACCGCCCTCCTTCTGAGCCTGTGCTATGGCATGAATAGCCAATGTCGTTTTACCTGACGATTCTGGACCATAGATTTCTATAATACGTCCTTTAGGATAGCCACCCACACCTAAAGCAGCGTCAAGTGCTAAACTTCCTGTAGGTATCACCTCTACGTCTTCTACTTGTTCGTCGCCCATGCGCATTACCGAACCACGACCAAAGTCCTTTTCTATCTTTGCCATTGCAGCCTGCAATGCTTTTAACTTCTCAGCATTGGGAGTTGCAGCGTCCATTTCTTCTTTTGCCATTATTGTAAGTTTATAAGTTTTAAGTAGGTGTTCAAAATTATGAGTTTAATGAATTAACGAATTAAACAACAGTTAGACACACTAACTTTTTAATCTCATAACCCAATAACCTCATAACCCAAGTTTTCAATCCGTCATATCGTCACCCGTAGTATCTTGATTATTATCGCGCACAATACTTGCAGCGCCGCCATCAAGGGGGATTTCGATACTAAAAGCTGGGCCTTCTTCAATGCCTACCTGACCGATTTGTGCACCAAGGCGAATGGCGTGTCCATCACTCTTGGCACTATCATAAGCCATGCCGAGCAACACTGTGCCTTGACGGTCGGCTGCCGTGGTCAAGAATTCTGAGAAAGCATCTTTCGTAAACGAATTTTTATAAAACTCCTGTCCGTTGCACTTTATCACTACGTCAACGCGATTATCATAAAACTCCTTGCCCAAATCGTCCTTAACGATAGGCAATGTCTTATCAGCTACACGCGATATCGTAATCTCAAACTGCTTACCTGCCAACTTTGTTGTATAAGCATTACTTTGTGTTGGTTCGGCATACGGAGCATTGTTATTATTTACAGTCTGTGTACTATCAACGTTTTGTGCCTCAGCATCACTTTTTTTGTTGCTGCACGAAGCCAACGAAAGCCCCAACAGTAAGCAAGTTGATGCCAATACTATCTTCTTCATATACTCTGTTTGTTACATTTAATGGAATGGCAAAGTAACAAAACTTTAAGCATAAAAACAAGAAAACACTATAAGAGTTTTTTACCCTACATTATTTTCTATAATTTTGTATTATGAAAGTAAAACATTGGCTTATATATATTATATACATTGCTTTGCTCCATTCTTTGGCGTTTTGCGCCACATCGTGCCATAGGCAAAACAAGGATAGCGAAGCAAAGCGCACAACACAATCTGCCGTCGACACCACGGCACTAATGGTTATGCGCGTTCAGTCGTGTGCTCGGCTTTATACAGCTGAGATGAAAATTCACAAACTCATCACTCATACCGACGAGCCTCGCATCAAAGGCAAGGTATTAGGTCTGCAAGTCGATCTTCCTGCTCGCATGGGCGACCGCCGCATTGCTATCCCTATCGACGTTACGCTTAAAGCCTACATTGACTTTGCCAACTTTACAGCCGACAACCTACAACGCACTGACAGCACACTCGTCATCACCCTGCCCGACCCGCACGTCATCATCACTTCTACTCGTGTTGACAATCAAGGCACACGTCAATACGTTGATGCCTTGCGTTCGCGCTACACCGATGCCGAGATTGCCAACTTTGCACAACAAGGGGCTGATAGCATTACAGCCCACCTTTCACGTTTCGGCTTAGAAGAGCGCGCCAAGCAGAGTGCTGCTCGCCAACTCATTCCGCTTTTTTCTAACTTAGGATATACCGAGAGTCAAATCACCTTACGCTTTGGCCGCAACTATTCTGATCATGATTGGACAAAGCTTCAAACGAACTAAAAATGAAAAGCCTACAACGCTTGCTGCGCTGGTGGTGGATTTTTGCCGTAGCCGCCATCGTCATTGCCATTACTTATATATATATCGGTATTAAAGGAAATTCCCCTATACACCTTGAGGTGGAACGCAACACACGCATAGACCTTACTCCCGAACAAATTCTATCAGTGCGCGATATAGGGCAATGGGAGTTTCTTACTATCAACACCGAGGAACTTGTTGAGTGGCAGCGTTCTCGCACGCTCACCACCGACCGCCTTACGCGCATCTACCAAGGCACGCTACGCCTTGGCATCGACATGAGCAAAGCCTCCGACGATTGGTTCACCTCGCTACCCGACTCTACCGCGCAACTTATCTTGCCACACGCTGCCTTGCTCGACAACAATTTTATTGACGAGGCACGCAGCCGTTCGTTTTACGAAAAGGGCTCTATCCCGCCCGAAGCACGTGACCAACTCTACGCTCAAGCTCGTAAGAAGATGATGCAGCGTTGTCTCACTCCTCAAAACCTTCAAACGACTGAACGCAACGCACGCAACGAATTTACGCGCATCTTTAAATCATTCGGTTTTAAAACAGTCACTATTCAGTTTAAATAATGCAACGATTATATCCACTTATTCTCCTTTTCAGCCTACTGCTTTGCAGTTGCCACGATGACGTTCCTGTGCAACCTGGCTCTACCGTAGCCCGCCGCACAGTACTTATATATATGGCTGCCCAAAATTCGCTCAAGAAGAAAGCTGCAGCCGACTCTACCGAAATCATGAACGGCCGACAATACTTAGCCGACAACGACCGTCTGCTTCTCTTTATCGACGATGATAGTCTTCGCGCCCCACGCCTCTACCGCATCGCGCGTCAATGGAACAAGCCTCACCTTGTCACCACCTTCGACAACGATGCGTGTTCTACATCGCCCCACACACTACAAACGGTACTACAAACGATAAAGGACAAGTTCCCCGCACAAGAGTACGGACTCACCCTATGGTCGCATGCTGACGGGTGGTTGCCCGCCACCAACACCGACTACGACAACCGCTACCCCACTACCGCTGCAGCGCCAGCCCGTCCCTTCTCTTTTGGCATTGACACGAACTATAATAAATACTATAGCGATGACGGCACCCAAATGAACATTACCGACCTTGCGCAAGTCATTCAGCGCACAGGGCTTCATTTCAACTACATTCTCTTCGACGCTTGCCTCATGCAAAACCTTGAAGTGGACTATGCCTTACGCAACGTTACGGACTACGTCGTAGCTTCTCCCATGGCCATTTCTACGGCAGGTGCCAACTACACCAACCAGTTACGATGTGGACTTTTTGCAGCCTCGCCCGATAGCATTACACGCACGTACTACAACGATGTTGTCAACGAATACTACACCGTTTATGATGATATAGGAATCACCATCTCTGCCGTGCGTACCGATCAACTCCCTGCACTTGCCACTACCCTAAAAGAGGCACTCCCCTACTCCGCCTTGGCCAATCGTCAGTCGCCCGATATGTCATCTGTACTCAATTATCAAACATACGCGAGGATTTTCTATTATCGCCCTCATAACTACGATGCCTTACAAGCCTTCGAACGTCTATTGCCCGAACCTTATCTCTCCAACGTTCTCCAAGCTCTCGAACGCTGCGTAACGTCGCACTACAGCACCCCCCGCATCTACGTTGGGCCTTATAACCGCTACCAAAATATACCCACCGCCACCGATCACTATCGGGCAGTAAGTCTATTCATTCCACAGACTATCTATACCGACAATGCCAATAAATGTATTTTTGGCGATCTCAACCAAACGTTCCAACAAACGGAGTGGTACACTGCTTGTGGCATGAATACCACAGGGTGGTAACAACACACAATATTTTACCCCTATGATTGACCAAACAACCGACTTTGTCAACGCACTTGAGAGCTTCGTCAAGGCTGAATTGCGCCTAAGCATGGAGCCTGCCGACTATAACAACGAGGCCATCGAAATTATCGATGCGCGCAACCACCTATTTCGCAACGTGGGTCGTCAGTCCACCGATGAAGAATTGGGTATCTATGCCATTCGCGACCTCTGCCAAGTAGACGAAGACACCATGGAGACTATTCCCAACCGCATGAAATTTCTATCTATTGCCAGGACCTACTTCGGATAGAAACTTTAATCTACCATTAACGTTTAACGTTAATATTACTTTTCACGCTTCGCGCAGGTTATGAACATTAATCTCTATTCATCTATCATTAATCTTTCTTTTGCTCTAAATCCCCTAAAATTAAACGTGCAGATTAATAAATAAGATTAATGGAGATTAATGTTCAAAAACTGCGCGAAGCGCGAAAAACACCATTAACGTTCCCTTCCTTAACAACCATTCGTGTTCCTCATGAAACCACACTTAGTATTATTACTCGTTTCTACTCTCATCGTTTCCTGTCAGAAGAGCGAGCCCACCTATCGCATCGGCATTTCGCAATGCAGCCAAGATCCTTGGCGCCAACAGATGAACAAAGAGATGAAACGCGAAGCCACGTTTTATAAAAACGTGCAACTCGACATACGCTCAGCACACGATAGTAACGAATTGCAAACCCGTCAAATCGATAGCCTCCTCAACGAAGGCATCGACCTACTTGTCGTCTGCCCCAACGAAGGACGTGCCCTCAGCCCCGCTGTCGAAAAGGCCATGGCAAAGGGCATTCCCGTAATCGTGGCCGACCGCAAGACCTCTACCCAACACTATACAGCCTATATTGGTGCCAACAATCGTGCAATAGGTAAAGATATAGGAGCCTTTGTCATTCATACACTACAAGGCAATGGCACCATAGCCGAACTCACGGGCCATCTTGCTGGCACAGCCGCCAGCGAGCGCCACGAAGGATTGCACGAAGCCTTACGTAAGGCTCCGGGCATTCACGTTGCAGCTCAGT
>UQHJ01000050.1 GCA_900540885.1 uncultured Prevotella sp. | reverse complement strand
CATGTATTTGTTAGTCAAGGCATCGAACCTTGACTAACAAATGCCGACGCGGGGACGCGTCGCCCCCAGGTGAGGACCCGCCCCCCAATTAGGCAGAAAAATAAAAACACTGTGGAAGCGATTCAAAAACACTATGGGAGCGATTTAAAAACACTATGGGAGAAAAACAAAAACACAGTGGGAGCGTTAAGGCGCTTCCACTGTGTTTTTTTGTCAAAATATTTCGCTTTTTAGCGAGTGCGTTTGTTATTTTTTGATAGCTTACGCGTCAGGCTCGCCAGAGAGGATTTTGTGCATTTGGTGGGGCGAGCGGAGGAGCTGGAGGGCAGCTTTGACGTCGGGGTCGGTGAGGAGTTGGTGCTCTATGCGGCCACCTTCGTAATAGTAGTGGACGAGAATAGCTCCCTCGACTACGCGGCGTATCTCCGTACTCCAACGTTTGAAGTCGTAGTCGATGTTGTGTTTGAGTTTCTGCTCCAAGGCCTTGAACTCAGCTGCGGCCTCCGTGTCGTAGCCTTCGACGTGAGCCACCTCGCGCAGGTCGTTGAGATAGCGCAGGCTGATGCGGTCGTAGGTGAAGTCGCGTTGTTTCATGAAGGCACAGAAGTCGGCATACTCCTCGTCGGTGAGGTGGAACGTGCGTGGCACGGGCACAGACTCATGTTCGGAGCGATAGAGAACGCAGTAGTCGAAGAGTTGCGTGCTGGCTTCAAGGTAGGTGAGGAGCGTAGGGAGGCTATCCGTAGGGGTGACGACGTCGGGCGTGATGCCACCGCCGTCGCGCACGATGCGTCCTGCTGCGGTGCGAAACTCGTGTGCCAAGGAGTCGGGTAGGTGGACAGGGCGTCCGTCTTCAAACTTATAGGCTTGTACGCAGCGTCCAGAAGGTATGTAGTACTTACCCGTGGTGAGTTTAAATTGTGTCTTATAGGGGAGTTCGCGGCTTTGCTGCACGAGTCCCTTGCCGTAGGTGCGCTGTCCCATGATGACAGCGCGGTCGTAGTCTTGTAAGGCTCCGCTTACGATTTCGGCGGCTGAGGCTGATTCCTCGTTGGTGAGGACGACGATCGGTAGGTCGGTGTCTTGTGCGTCGAGGGTGGTGCGGTAGGTGTGGTTGAGTTCCTTCACTTTACCGCGCGTACTCACCACTTCGCGTCCACGCGGAATGAAGAGGTTGACCGTCTTGACGGCCTCTTCGAGTACGCCGCCAGGGTTGTTGCGGAGGTCGATGATGAGGCGGCGTGCCCCTTGTTGCTTGAGTTCGACGAGGGCGCGGCGCACCTCGTTGGAGGTGCCTTCGATGAATTGCGACAGGCTGATGTATCCCGTGCTATCGCTTACGAGGGTGGCGAGGGTCACGCTGGGTAGGCTGATGTTGCGACGCGTGAGGCGGAAGGTAAGTTCCTTGCCAGAGGTGGGTCGCTTGACGCGTAGCGTGAGGGTGGTGCCGGGTTCGCCGCGCAGTTGTTCGCTGATACGTGTGGCGTAGGCTTGTTGTTCGGCCTCGGTGGCGGAACAAGGGTCGATGCTTCGTCCGTTGATGCCCATGATGATGTCGCCCGCGAGGAGTCCTGCTAACGCTGCGGGGCCAGCGGCAAGTGGACCGGAGATGATGCAGCGTTTGAGGTCGGGACGATACTGTGTGCTGGTGCCGATGCCAGCATACTTGCCCGTGGTGAGTTGTCGGAGCGAGGGGGTGTCTTGCTCAGGATAGTACTCGGTGTAGGGGTCGAGCATGCGCAACATGTAGTTGGCAGCGTTGCTGATGTTACGCTGGGCGTTGAGGGTGTCGACGTAGTAGAGGTCGAGGTCGCGATAGAGCGTGTTGAAGATGTCGAGGTTTTTGGCTACCTCGAAGTTATGGTTCTGTGCGGATAGCGTTAATGCGCTCAGAACGCTAAGGAGGAACGTAAATATATATCTTCTGGATGACATCAATTTATTTTTAACGTTAAGGATTTGGGGCGCGCTTCGCGCTTGAGGGGGAACATTAATTATCATTAATTGACCATTAATTTCTTCATTAATTTCTTCATTAATTTTTTTCGTTAAATGGTCATTAATTCTAATAATGGAAGGTTCTTTTTTTAGGCTTGTAAGGTAGCTTGAAAATGAGTCTTAGAAAGTAATGTTTTAACCTTCTAACCTTCTAAACCTCTAACCTCAAAACTAATCCTCGAAGCTTTGGTATTCCTCTCTTATTTTCTGCCAAGTATGTTCGGGGAGGGCGGTGCCGACAACTTCGATGATGTGGCCAGCGAGGAGGGAACCGAGGCGGGCGGCGGTACGGAGACTGCGACCTTCGGAGAGGGCGTGGAGGAAACCTGCTGAGAAGTAGTCGCCCGCAGCGGTGGTGTCAACTACTTGTGGCACTTCGCGGGCAGGACAGAATACCTGCTCTTCGCCATGATGTACCAAGACACCCTTTTTGCCCACCTTGACAACGGCTATCTCACATATCTTGCCCAAGGCGCGGACGTTGAACTCTGCCATTTGGCACTCGGTGAAGGCTTCAGCTTCGAGTTCATTGGCAAAGACGATGTCGGTGTGGTGAAGGAGTTCATTGAAGAAATCACGATCGTCTTGTACGATATTGTAGCTCGCCATGTCGACACATACCTTCATGCCTGAGCGATGAGCCAAGTGGACAGCACGACGTATGAGGTCGTGGTTCTGGACGAGGTAGCCTTCTATATATAGGAAGTCGTAGCCACGTAGGTAGCGCGGCTGGAAGTCGTGGGGCAGCATATTGGCGGCAGCACCGAGATAGGTGCCGAAGGTGCGTTGGCCATCGGGGGTGATGAAGGTGGAGGCTACCCCCGTGGGCAATTCCTTGTCGTAGAGCATTTGGGTCTTTACGCCTTGCTCTCTGAAAGCCTTGGCGAAGAAGCGCCCTGGTTCGTCATGACCTATCTTTCCAATCAAGCCTGGTTGGCCACCCATGTGTGCAATGGCTAATATCGTGTTGCAGGCCGAACCGCCCGTTGTGCGCTTAGGCGCATAAGCTTCCATACGATTTTGAAGTTCAAGGTAGCGTTCCGTGTCGATGAGCTGCATTGAGCCTTTTGGGAGGCTTAACTCTTTGAGAATGAGGTCGTTATTGACTTGAACGAGTGAGTCGACGAGTGCGTTGCCGATACCCAAAATATGTGTCATTGTAATTTTTTTGAAAATTTTTTGTGCAAAGATATGGTTTATTTCAAAAATAAGCATTACCTTTGCACCGCAATTCAGCAAAAGGTGGTAAGTTTTTTTACTTCACGAGATTTGCTTCAGTAGCTCAGTTGGTTAGAGCACCTGACTGTTAATCAGGGGGTCGTTGGTTCAAGCCCATCCTGAAGCGCACTTAGTAGAATTTATCATCGCTGAATTGATAGGCTTCAGTAGCTCAGTTGGTTAGAGCACCTGACTGTTAATCAGGGGGTCGTTGGTTCAAGCCCATCCTGAAGCGCTAATTATTTTAAGGGTCGTTTTCTGATAACAGAAAGCGACCTTTTTTGTGTTCTCTTCTCTCCTCCCCTCCGCGACTGGGGAGGAGAGGGGTTTCAAATTGCAGTTTTTTTGACTTTCGTTTTGCATTGCATTTACCTTGTGTTATCTTTGCTCCCTAAATAAAAAGTTGAGGTTTCGGATTTAGCAAGGGCGGGCTGAAAGCCCAATGTAGCACATAGCCCAGGGCAAGCGAAGCGACACCCTGGGTATCGCGTGTTGGAGCAGTCGCGCCCTGTAAGGGCAAAAGCTTTATATCTATTTCCAACATTGAATGCTTTTGCCCCTTCAGGGCGTCAATACTATGGCAATCCGTGACCCAGGGTGTCGCTTCGCTTGCCCTGGGCTATGTGCACCATTGGGCTTTTATTGACATCATCGGCTGCGGCTCAGCAATTCAAGCAAGCTTGATTGCATTCGCCTTGCACGATGATTCAGCCCGTCCTTGCTAAATCCGAAACTGGAGTAAAAAGTTTAGTCGCTTTATTTACGATGAATTGGTTAATGAACACGTTGATTACGCCTTCGCCTATACAGGCGGTGATCGTTATATGCTTGATAAGTGCTTTGGGTCTCGGACTGAGCAAGTTGCGCTTTAAGGGAATCAGTTTGGGCGTGACGTATGTATTCTTTTTTGGCATTTTAGCTGGAGCAGTAGGTTTGCAGGTGGACAGTCAGATGTTGGCCTACGCTGAGAGCTTTGGCTTGATACTCTTTGTCTATACGCTCGGTCTTCAAGTGGGTCCGGGCTTTATGAGTACCTTCCGTAAGGGCGGTACGACGCTCAATCTATTGGCACTGGGTGTAGTAGCATTGGGTACGGTGATAGCTCTCGTGGCAGGTGCTACGGGACTGTTGCCTCTACAAGATATGATGGGTGTGCTCTGTGGTGCTACTACCAACACGCCCGCCTTGGGTGCGGCCCAACAGACGCTCAAGCAGTTGGGACTGCCCGCTTCAGGAGCCGCACTGAGTTGTGCGGTGACCTATGCCTTTGGTATGGTGGGCGTGATATTGGCCTTGCTGCCCGTGAAGGGGTGGTTGAGCCGTCATGAGAAGGCCAAGGACGATGGAAATGATGACGAAGCCTTCATTGCCTCATTCGTCGTGTGCAACCCTGCAGTGTTTGGTCATACGTTGGGGCAGCTGAGCGGCATGGACGAGGGAAAGTTCGTCGTGTCGCGTCTGTGGCGTGACGGTAAGGTGATACTGCCGAATGCACATACCGTGCTGGAGCAGAACGACCGCTTGCTTGTGATTACGCAGGCGCGCCAAGTAGATCAGTTGACCATCTATTTTGGTCAGCGTGACGAACGAAATTGGAATACGGGTGACGTGGATTGGAATGCGCTCGACTCAAAACTCATCTCGCAGCGCATCTTGATTACGCGTTCCAACATCAATGGCCGCCACTTGGGCGACCTCCAGTTGCGCAATCGCTATGGCGTAAACGTGAGTCGTGTGCAGCGTTCGGGCATTCAGTTGGTGGCAACGCCCAACTTGACGCTGCGTATGGGCGACCGCGTGACAGTAGTGGGGGAGGCAGAGAGTATCAAACACGTGGCTACGGAGTTGGGCAATGTCGTGCGCCGATTGGACGAGCCTAATATGGTGACTATATTTATTGGTATCGTGTTGGGTTTGTTGTTGGGTAGCATACCCATGTTTGTGCCAGGTATAAAGTTCCCCGTCACGTTAGGTCTGGCGGGTGGTCCTATCGTAATGGGCATCTTGATAGGTGCTTTCGGTCCACGTTTCCACATGGTAGCTTACACCACGACGAGTGCCAACCTGATGTTGCGTTCAATGGGTCTCTCTACGTATTTGGCTTGTTTAGGTTTGGACGCTGGCAAGGATTTTGTGGCCACGGTCATGCAGCCGCAGGCGTTGTGGTGGATCGGCATAGCGTTGGTCATCACGTTAGTGCCAGTCATGGTGATGAGCGTGGTGAGTGTATTGTTCTCAAAACGCAGTTACGCCACGACAGCGGGTATGTTGTGTGGCGCAATGGCCAACCCGATTGCTCTGCAGTACGTCAACGATTCATTGCCTGGCAACGATAAGGCTTCAGTGGCCTATGCCACGGTCTATCCGTTGGGCATGTTCTTGCGCGTGATTATTGCGCAACTGATCGTGATGCTGTGGGTGTGAAGGTTAACATGGATGAACATTAACGCATAATTAACGAAAAAAATTAATGAAATAATTAACGGATAATTAATGATAATTAATGTTCAAAACAAAGCGCGAAGCGCGCCTAAACTTAAACGTTAACTATTTAAGTTACGCGCTTCGCGCTTTGTTTTGAACATTAATTATCATTAATTATCCGTTAATTATTTCATTAATTATTTCATTAATTATTTCATTAATTATTTCATTAATTATTTCATTAATGTTCATTCATGTTAGACTTTTCATTTTCGTGTTTATACACGTTCGTTCGTCTTTGTTTCATTCCCAAACTTTGATACAGTCGGTTGGCGGCTTCGCGTTCGGGACGCGAAGTGAGATTGACCGAACGGGCACCAACGTGCTGCGCCCTAACGAATAATTCGTGCAACAAGGCACGCGCCATGCCACGGCCACGTGCTTCGGCATCTATTACTACGTCCTCCACCCATGCTTTGCGCCCCATGGGTTGGTCGCAAAGGCAGAGGGTGGCCATACCAAGGGGCAAGGGTTCGTCCTCCCCTTCCTTCACGCCGTATGCCAACACGACCTGCGTCATTGGGGCTACGGCCAAAGCACGTAAGCGCGCTAAGGTCAGGCCTTCGGCTGTACTTGATAATTGATGCAGCAAATCATTGACGCGTGCTAATAATTCGGGCGTACACAGCGCTTCTGTCAGCTGCACAAAGTGACAACGTTCGCGCACGGAAAGCAGTTCTTTAAACGTCATGCCATATTCGGGGTGGATAACGTCGGGAGCGACCTCTGCCAAGGGACGCAGGACGAACAGACGTTCCGCTATACGCGGGTGGGGCAGTGTGAGGTCGGTTCGATTGATGTGCGTTTCGCCTATCATGAGAAGGTCAATGTCCATGATGCGGTCGTAGTGTATGCCCTCATGGCTCTTTAACGTGCGCCCCATCTGCCGTTCAATCTCTTGTGTGCGTCGTAATACTTCGTCAACACTAAGGTCTGGCTGACGTTCGACAACGGCTACGGTGTTGAGAAACGTATTGTCTGACGTAAAGTCAACGGGGGCTGTACGTATAGGTTCGGCAACACGAATGACACGGCCGATACGTTCGCCGATTAAACTTAAAGCACGCGCAATGTTGGCGCGCTTATCCCCCAAATTCGTGCCTAACGCTAATAACATATAATTCTCGGACGGTAACATTAATACTTTGTTGGGTTGGGCGCGCAGAGCGCGCTGTTGGGAACATTAATTATCATTAATTATTCGTTAATTGTTTCATTAATTGTTCATTAATTTTTTTCATTAATTGTTTTCTCTAAAAAAGGATTATGAGTATCCTAAGTAACCTACTTTTTTATCTCGTGGGCATGTGGTTGCAAAAACTCATCTTAATTTCGTTAATTTCTTTTGTTAATGTGATTCTTTTATGAGTTTTGATTACTCATTCATAGAATAAGTCAGTATAGTTTGTATCGTAGATACGATTCATGTGCTTGTCGACTAAGAAGCATTCATTGTTCTCCTTATCATAGGCCCAACGTTCGCCCATAAGGCTTTTTTCACCAAAATTTATCAGTAAGCCAATCGGTTTATTAGCGATGCGCAAATAGTTGCATAATTGCGCACGATGTTCAGGTAGCAATTTATTTACCGCCTTTGTTTCAACAATGATATCCTCCTCTACGAGCATATCAATTTTATATCGTTTATCTAACTCATGTTCTTTGTAGAATACACTCAACATTACTTCACGCCTGTTATAAACACCACGTTGCTCTAATTCCCAACTTAAAGCCTCTTGATAAATTGGTTCTAACAACCCTTTACCCATAAACTTATGTACCTCCATAGCTCCACCTATTACATGATATACCACCTCTTTATACCACTTCAAATCTTTCATATTCATTTACTTTTAAGGTTAAAACAATTAATGAAATAATTAACGAAAACAATTAACGAAAACAATTAACGAAAACAATTAATGAAACAATTAACGAATAATTAATGATAATTAATGTTCCCAACAGCGCGCTCTGCGCGCCAAGAAACATTCGTGTTCAATTATCGTTAATTACCCGTTAATTATTTCTCGTTAATTACCCCTTTAATTTTTCGTTAATATCGTTTTTGGAACGTTTACACGTTCCCCAAACGAAGAGTAGGAGTACGAATACCAGTGCTACGTAAGCTATGGTGTTGGTGGTCGTTACTGTAGAAGGACGGAAGGTCATCTCCACTACATGCTTTCCTGCTGGCACCTTCACCGCACGCAGTACGTAGTTGACACGTCCCACTTCAGCTTCGTGGCCATCGATTGTCAGTGTCCAGCCGGGGTAGTAAATCTCAGAGAATACGACTACGCCACCGCGTGCCGACTCCACTTCATACTTTAAGTCATTCGGTTCGTAACTCTTCAGTTCCACACGTCCTGAGTCAAGTGCCGTACCGTCCAACGCGGCTTTAAACTGCTCGTCAGCTACTGCTGCGTGCTTCGTGTCTAATCCTGTGAGTGCTGCCATTTCAGCGTCAGCACCCTTTACAAACTTCACGTTGCTTACGAACCAACCATTGCCGTTGGCGTAAGGATTTTCTACGACTTGGTTGGCTTGCTTGCCAAACATGACATACTTCATGTTCAACATATTCAGCACGGGAGCTACACTGTCGCCAGCTACGCGTGTCATGTCGCCCTCAGCTTGATTGACAGCATTGGCAAAGCGTTGAATTTCATCGTTCAACTGACGGTCGATCAAGTCTTGATAACGGTGCAACTTCGCAGCGTGATAGCCACCAATGCTGTGGTGATAGTATGACGTGCCATTCGACGTTTCGTTAAACGGACTGCCCCCTGTAGAGAGGTTGAGGACGCGGTAGTATGACTTATCCTCAAGGATGCGAGCATCAGCTGGCGTCTTAGCAAAGCCCTCCGTCTGGGTGGCTTCGTCGGTGAATGAATCGTTGTTGAGGTAACGGCGGTCAATCTGCCATAAGTCAACCAAACAAATCAAGCCTAACAAGCCACACATCATCCAGTCCTTCAACTTATCCGTAGCGTAAGCCCAGATGATCAACACGCCCAAGACGATAATCGCAGCCGAACGTAGTGCATCGGTAGAGAGAATAGCGTGGTGCATCTGCGTCAATGCCGCCATATAACGGCCCACCAGGTCGGCTGGGAACCCTGCTTGACGCATCATGTCAAACGTTTGAGCGTCGCTGCTCGAAATGCAGTCGCCTGCTACGCTCGGTGCCAACCACAATAGTAAGCAGAGGCCCAAGGTAGTCACCAATGCCACGGGGAGGCCCACCTTCTTGCGCCGTGAAGCCGTCTTCCAATCCGTGAGGTTGAACAAGGCCTTATTGCGTGATATTTCGTACAAACAAAGCACGGCTAACAAAGGCATCGTAAACTCAACAATAACCAAGGCCGAACTAACCGTACGGAACTTGGCATACATCGGCAAGTGGTCGATAAAGAAGTCTGTCACACCAATGTTCTTACCCCACGCAAACAAGAGGCCGAGTACGGTGGCGGCCAACAAGCCCCACTTCATCGGGCCGCGCACGTAGAATAGGCCCAATATGAATAAGAAACATACTAACGCGCCTATGTATACGGGACCAACCGTAAAGGGTTGTTCTCCCCAGTACTGTTGTATTCCTGGAGGATAGGCTTGGATGTTAGCTTGTTGGAAAGCCTGTTGCGTTTGGCCCGCACACTGATAGAAGTCGTCATAACCCGGCAGTTCTTCGACATCGTCGCGATCGAGAATAGAAGCCGAACCACCGCCCTTATAGTCGGGTACGAGTAATGTCAACGTTTCGTCTATGCCATAGCTCCACATCGTGATATAGTCGCGGTCTAAGCCGTCAGTCTGTTGCTGCGCCTGTTGGCCTTTTGCTGCAGGCAGCGGTGAAAGTTCTGCCTTGCCACGCATCGATTCCTTTGCATACTCATACGTATGGTAGATGTTGGGCAAGTTGGCAGCTACGCCCAGAAGGCCTGCTACGATGAGTACGCCCGTAGCCTTGAGCCACGACATCATCTTGTGGCGCACTATGGCATCGACTCCGTAGGCCAATACCAAGAAGGCCATGACGAAGAGGAAGTAGTACGTCATCTGCATGTGGTTGCTCATCACTTGGAAGGCTGTAAATAGTGCCGTAACGGCAGCGCCCTTTAAGTAGCGACCGCGATAGCAAAGCACCAAACCACCTATCGTAGGCGGAATGAAGGCTAAGGTCATGACCTTCCAGATGTGGCCCGCTGCGATGATAATCAAGAAGTACGACGAGAAGGCCCACAACACGGCACCCAATGCAGCCAAGTAGGGCTTAAAGTTGAAGGCACGCAGTAGTACGTAGAAGCCTAAGAGATAAAGGAATAAGTAACTAATGGCTGGGAACCATAGGTTTGTGCCTAATCCATAGATGTTCGACAGCGTTGAAACCGTGTCCGTTGCGCTATACGAGGGCGACGTCTGGTAAGTTGGCATACCGCTAAAGATAGCGTTCGACCAACGTGTCGTCTCGCCACCGTGGGCGGCACGATACTCCTTTTGTTCTTGTCCCAATCCGACAGCGGCCACGCTATCGTGTCCGCCCAACACCAGCCCTTCGGCCATGGGGGTCCAGAAGTAGACCGTGCTCACCACGAGGAAGAGCAACACCATTACCACATCGGGCAAAAAACGTTTAATGTTTAATTTCATGTATTTTGAGATTAATGAGTTTAATGAGTTTAATGAGTTTAATGAGTTTAATGAGATTAATCTCATTAGTCAGTTTTTAAAAAAAACTCTGGGCAAAGTTAATACTTTATTACCATGCCTTTGCTTAGGGTAATACAAAAAACGTATAAACTGCAAATTGTCTGCCTAATTGGGGGGCGGGTTTGATTGGGGGGCGGGTTTTTAACCCGCGGCAGCAGCAGGTTGTAAATATTCTACTTATAGTCGCTTAGCGCGAGAACATACATAACATACACTTTATTAACTCTTTACGAACATACTATTTACACATATCACTCAAATTATCGGTGTCTCGAACGCAAGCAAATGCAAGCAAGCTTGGGGGCGACGCGTCCCCGCGTCGGCATTGCTAATTTGGGGCTCAATGCCCCAAGTTAGCAATACTTGAAGTATTGATATTCATGTATTTACTAGTCAAGGCATCGAGCCTTGACTAGTAAATGCCGACGCGGGGACGCGTCGCCCCCAGGCTGGCTTGCGTTCAAGGCACTGATAAATTGAGTGGTATGCGTAAAGAGTATGTTAAGGTGTAAATATAAAAGTATCGGTTTTTTATTTCACAATATCCATCAGTTTTTCAAAACTATCTACTTTCCCATATTTCACATTGGAAGTTGATATTTGAGCAAACAATTTTTCGGCACAAGCTATCTTGCCCTTCTCTATTTCACGCAGGTCCATGCTCGACATAGAGCCTTTTGTCTCTGCTACAAAATAGATGTGCTTGACCTCGCCTTCTTGGAACGCAATCGCCCAGTCGGGAGAATAGTTGCCTACAGGTGTCGGAATATGGAATCCCTTTGGCAACTTGGCATATACTGCCACTTCCTTTGCTGTATCTATCTTACCAACAAACTCGCGCTCGCCTTGGCTATCCGTGAATACATAGTCTACGATACTTTTCTTTCCTTCAAAAGCTTTATCTATCGTTCCATGTTTCTCTTGCGTAAAGATGTCACTGTCAAACATTCCTTCTACTCGGTTGTAACTGATATGCTCTACAATGATTGTGGCTTTCTGCTCCAGTATCAGCCGTGTTACCTTGCGGATAAACTCTTCAGGATTTGCCTTATACATGCAGAACTTCGACGGACGTATTTTGGAAAGTATTGTTGCCACAGTCTTTCGTGTCAGACGTGTCGCGCTGCTTATCTTGCCCAACAAGTCATAACGCACATTGCTTACAATATCCGTTTTCAACTTCTCCGTTGAACTTTCCTGCTGACGCATCATTTCGCCGTGCTTCATGTCGTCGAGCGATGCATTGTCTTTTTGCTCGCCTCGTGTCACGACATAGCTCAATTGGGTTACTTCCAGTTCTTTGTTAATTGCGGCAACAGCTTTTTCGATAAGTTCTTCACTGTCAAAGCTGACGGTATAGGCATACTTGTGATTGATGCGTCGCCAAAGCTCCTGAAACTCCTTCTTCATGAAGTTGTCGTTGAGTTTGTTGTCGGGCGTTGTCGTCTTGCTGCCATCGTCAATCATACCCTTCAATACGCTCGGATCGTAGATGCTCTGAACTAACTTCATTACTGAATTACTCATTGGCTGCAACTCATCATCCAATGGCAACAAGGTTTCTTCTGCACATGCCTTGCGAAATAATTCTGTTACCTCTCCATCTTTGGTGATATAGTTTTTCATGCGCAACTGGAAATATATTTCCTGTGCATCGCTTTTAGTGATGGCATACTTCGTACCATCTTCAATAGGCACAATCTTGCCGGTGAAGAAGTCTACGTCCGCCTTTGTAGGACGGTCGTAGAGGTCTTTCTCGATGTCCTCCTGCAAACCTTTAACAAATTCTGCATAGCCTTCGCTGGCTATTACGGTAAGACGGTTTACCTTATGCACTTCTTCTGGAAGTGCATCATTGTCCTGGCGAACACCATGACTATCTACGCAAAGGCGTAAGCCACGACCTACCTCCTGACGCTTCTGTGAAACGCTGTTCGACTGGCGCAGCGAACATATCTGGAACACGTTGGGATTGTCCCAACCCTCACGGAGTGCTGAGTGGGAGAAGATGAAACGCACAGGTTCGTCGAGACTAAGTAGTCGCTCCTTGTTTTTCAAGATAAGGTCGTAGGCAGATGTATCGTCGCTCTGGTCGCTTCCTCTCTTTACTGTACTGTTTATCGAATGACCTTTCTTGTCTATCGAGAAATATCCGGCATGGGTGGCATGGGCTGATATGCTTCCAAGATAAGCCATATAGTCTGGGTCGAACATATTCTGATTATTATTCAGTTCATCTATGTACTCTTGCTCGAATATCTCGCCATAGCGTCCCAACTGCTGGTTGCCGTCTTCGTCATACTGACGATAGTTTGCCACTTCATCCACGAAAAACAGTGAGAGGCACTTTATGCCTCGCTTGAACAAGGCTGACTCCTTACGGAAGTGTGCCTTGATGGTTTCGCGTATCTGGATGCGTGCCTTGTGGTCGGCTGTAACATTTCCTTGAATATCCTTCACATTTAGCGTCACACCATTACCGAATATCGCCTTGCCACGCAAAGGGTCGATCTCTGTCAACATATAGCCACGATATTGCTCCATCTCTCCGGAAAGATAATAGAGGTCATCGCCTTCGCCTACATTCTTGTAGGCTCGTTTGATGTTGCCGCTCTTGCTCTGCACGTCTATCTCCAGGCGCACCTTAGGAGCTTCGTTCTTTGATAGTATAACGCTATCAAAGTAGATGTAGCTTTCTGTTCCTTTGAGGTTGCGAAGCTCGAAGCCTACCACCTCTATCTTCTTTACCAACTTCTGATTGTAGGCATCCAACGCATCGAGCACATACACGGGGTTGTGGGTCTCTCTATGTGTGGCTGAATAGTTGAGCGTGAACAAGGGGTTGAAGCGAGCCAACGCAGACTGCGTGGCTGCACCACCCATCTTCTGAGGTTCGTCCAATATGATAATCGGACGGTTGGCTGCTATCACGTCGATGGGTCGGCGTGAGGCAAACTCGTCGCGCTTGTCGTAAATGATGCGGGCATATTTGTTTTTAGCACCTTCTTTCATCGAGGTGTTAAACGCCTGAGTATTGATGATCATTACGGAGATATCGGCACTCTGCGAATAGGTGTCTATCTGATTGAGGTTGTCGCTGTTGTATATGAAGTAGCGTGCCTTCTTGCCATACAGCTCCATGAAGTGGTCTTGGGTGATGTCGAAACTCTTCTTCACTCCTTCGCGTATGGCGATGCTGGGCACTACGACGATGAACTTTGTCCAACCATAACGCTTGTTCAGCTCAAACATAGTCTTGACATAGACGTAGGTCTTACCCGTACCGGTCTCCATTTCTATATCAAGCTGGCACGCTCCAAGGCGCTTTATCACCTCATTGCTGAGGTGGATGTTATTCTGCGACTGTATCTGATGGATGTTCTTCAGCAACTCATCCTCAGAAAGCACTATCTCACCGTTCTTATAGCCTGTGTCAAACTCGCTGAAACCGAGGCCTTTCTGCTCAATGCGCTTGCCGTTGTCAATCACATACACCTTTCCCTGGTCTATCTTGTACTCTAAGAGTCCTTGGTTGGGTTGTCCGTTAAAGATGTCAACGGTGCTTTCTACGGCATCGGTCTGATATGGTTGTATCTTGAATTGCAGTTTCATTACACTTACAGGATTTTTGTTGTGGTGTTGGGTGCGTATGTCTTGAATATCTGCTCGAAGTTTGTTGCCGTGGCATCGTCTACCATGCTGGTATCACGCAGAACGGCATACATTGGCTGCATCTTCGCAATGGTTTTCACCACTTCGTCTGTCACTTTTTCATCGAAGCAAGCCACAAGATATCCATCGCCTACATTATATATAGTCTTGTCATCCACCATGCTCTCCTCAATCTTACTGTCGAGCGTTGCACCGAGTTCCAGCATCACTTGGAATAGGAGATCGCCACTTGTGCGGTCGGGCTTCACGTTGTCTACCAAGGCAAACAAGTCTTGCTGTTCCGTTTCCTTCGGAGAATAGAAAACATCTTTCATGTTGCTGCTGTCAAGCTTCAAGACGCGGAAACCGGTGTCCTGATTAATAAACTCAGGGTGTTCCTTGAGTATTTTTGAAGCAGCTCTGATAATACGATCCCTACCTATTTCAGGAATAGTCATATAGCCATTTTTACGTGCTTCGCTACCTAAAGGTGTCTCTTCTTGAAGTTGCACCATTATAAAACGTCTATTACCTTTATCTTCTGCATTTAGTTCTAGAACCGCATGTGCAGTAGATGCAGAACCAGAGAAGAAATCAAGTATTATATCATTGTCGTTAGAATTTGTGTAGAGACGTACAATTTGCTTCATAAGTTTTACTGGTTTAGAGTAATCAAAAACCTTTTCACCATCAAACAAATCTCGCAATTCTCTCATTGAATCTTGGGTATGTCCGACATCTGTATATTTCCAAATAGTCATTGGAGTAAGACCTTGCTTTACCTCAGACAGAAATCGCTTTGGCGCTGGAACATTGTCCCCATTTTCACCAAACCAAATTCGATTGTCAGCAACCATTTCTTCATATCTTTCTTTAGTATAGAGCCAACATCTTCCCTTAGGAGGCATACAAACCCTTCCACTCGGAGTTATTATTTCATAAACTTTGCTTGGTACAACCGGACCAACAGATAGGTTATCTGTCCTCCAAAGACCTCTTGGATCATTATCAGGATTACTATATTTAGCATTAGTTGATTCTGGACGAGGCAAGCCATTACATACAGGTTTATTTATATCTTTTGCATAACATAAAATGTAGTCATGACTTTTTGAAAAATGTTTTACCATGTTGATAGGAGCATAAGCTCTTTCCCAAACAATCTCTGCTATAAAATTAGATGAACCAAAAATTTCGTCGCAAATCTTTCTTAGGTTATAATTTTCATTTTCATCAATCGAGATAAAAATCACACCATCCTCCGTCAGCAAGTCCCTTGCCACCTTCAGTCTCGGATAAATCATATTCAGCCAATCGGTGTGAAAGCGTCCGTTGCTCTCAGTATTCGTCACCAAACGATTGCCCTGCTCGTCAAACTGTCCTGAGTTGGCGAGATATTCGGAAGCTGACTCTGCAAAGTCGTCTTCATAAACAAAGTCGTTTCCTGTGTTATATGGTGGGTCGATGTAAATCATCTTCACCTTATGGAGATAAGTTTCCTTAAGGCATTTCAGCACATCGAGATTGTCGCCCTCGATATATAGGTTTTGTGTGGTGTCGAAGTCTACGCTCTCCTCACGGCAAGGGCGCAAGGTAGCATTGATAGGTGCATTGGCAGCAAGGATAGCCTTGCGCTTGTCGGGCCAAGTAAACTGATAGCGCTCTTCATTGCCTTCTACAATTTCGGAAGACAGCAACTGGCGCAGCTTGTCAAAGTCAACGGAGCGTTTTACCCCCCCCATTTTATCGCTAACCTCTGTGATACATTCAGGGAACAATTCGGCTATTCGGCTGATATTGTCCTGCACACCATCGGCGGTTTGCATCTTAAGCTTCTCCATATTTTAAAAGTATTTCGTTTAAGTAAGTGATCAATTTTAATTTATATATAACTGAAGTTTCGGATTTAACAAGGGCGGGCTGAATCATCGTGCAAGGCGAATGCAATCAAGCTTGCTTGAATTGCTGAGCCGCA
>UQHJ01000049.1 GCA_900540885.1 uncultured Prevotella sp. | reverse complement strand
GTTAGGCGGCACCTCAGCAATACAAAACGAAAAAATTCTTTTTTCGTTTTGTATTGCGTTCGGTTTGCACTAACTTTTCTAACGGCAAGTTAGGCGGCACCTCAGCAATACAACGGATGAATGTATTATTAGTTGATTATCAGTGTTATACGCTCTAAACGATAGAAAAGTGGCAATATAGGTTCTATATTGATACGAAATGGATATTTTTTAGCGTATTTAACTTTCATTCGCATCAAATAGTTCATATATCAAGAAGATACCTGTCGGTAATGAAGAATTTTCACTACCGACAGGCTTATCTATATTTTATATATAAAGTTATCTCCATAGAGGCTCTGAAATCCAATTTTCAGGGAATCCCATTGCTGCCGGGTCTACCTGCGGATAAGAAACGAGTAAGGATTTGAGTTCATTCTTGAAGTCCAATCCATACCCCATCGAATCAAGCCAATATGCAATACAACAAGCTATAGCATATACTTTGTTCGCATCAACACCATCTATGTTCACCCACGCGCCACGTAAAGAAGCGTTCATTTGTGGAGCATTGGAAAGATAGCGATTCCAAAGTCGTGAGTGATGAGCGCAACAGTTTCTCAAGACAGTTACACTACGCATCCAGCTTTCCAACACCTCATGCTGTGGAAGATTGAATTGACGAGCTACACGCTTCTTCAACTTCTTGTCACTAAAATTGTAATAGAGTTTTGAAAGCGTGCCGAAAGATGCAAGTTCAAGCGTTTTCCATGCTGGAGGGAATATCGGCTTGTCATAGTTGCGCCTATGCTCTTTGACAAAGTCATCCTTGCTACGTTGAAGTTCTCTATCTATGGAGTTCATATTCTCAATAAACTTGTGTTCATCGTCAGCAAGACTTGTATCAAAGAACCAAAACGGTCCATGAGCCAAAGAGAACTCTTGTATAATCTTTGTGCGCAAAGCAATCTCTAATCGTTGAACAGCCTTGAATATCAATTCTCTCAACTCTATATCAAAGTTATAGAGAGCTACGGCATCTTCAAATCTACTATTAGGCTTAAATTGATGTGTAGTCTTGTCTGCCTCCATAGGACGAAGGTATTGAACAAAACGAAAATAGCTGACCTCACCAAGAAATTTTGCAGCCTTGGATGAATCAGCAATATTTAAGCCTCTACTTTTTAGTAGTTCTATTTGTTCGGAAATAGAAAGAGCCTGTTTAGTGTATAATCTTAATGTCCCCATAAAAGCAAAAGACCCGCCCTGGTTCGCTGTTCAAATGGGAAGCGTGGCGGATTCTGTTGCTACAAAGATACGAATAATCATTGATAATACAAACTTTTTAGCAAGAAAAATCACACAAAAGTGGAATTCTTTGACATACTTGTATTTAATAACGCGAGTTCGAGATAAAGGAGAACCCGAATGGTTTCTTGGAGCGTATCGAGACAATCCCGACAGACAAGGAGCATCTTTCACAAGACGAGGTTATCCGCTTGGCATCAACACCATGCTCCGCTCCTGCCTTGAAACGTGCATTTCTACTTTACTTAAATTTTCCTTTTAATAAAGGTATAAAGAAAATAGCTAATGCTAAAAGAGCAAGCCCAAGAAACACTACAAGAAAAGACACTACGATTAGAACTATCAACCCAACAAAGGTACGCTTGCAAAAGACTTCCTTACTAAAAAGTTCTAATGTGCTAACACCATTTTTTTCTTTTGCCTTTTTATGGCAATCATAGAGAGTTAAACACAACCACGTAACAATTGCCAATACAATTCCAGTAACCAAACAGGTCACCAGAATTGTTTCCATTGGCAACTTATCTTGGTAATTTGTGTAAGAATCATGTGTGGTTTGGTCATAAATACTTATACCATAGCATGAAACAAAAAGTGTAATACCACCAACAGCCGTAGATGTTTCTATTTTCTTCTCATTATTCATATGCAAAAGAAATACATTGTTGTTAGTCCATCAAACCTAATTTGTAAGCGACAGCCTCTTGACTAAAGATATGGAAAGAATCCGGTCGTTTTCCTTTTTGTTCCAAAGCAATCTTCTTTTTGTCAGGACCTACATTTTCTCCAACAATCAAGACATTGGTTGAACCACTTACTTTTCCTTTGGGAAGAATCGCCCCAATTTCAGAAAGAAAATTCTTTAGTTGGTCTCTATAAG
This sequence comes from uncultured Prevotella sp., assembly GCA_900540885.1. Classification (GTDB taxonomy): domain Bacteria; phylum Bacteroidota; class Bacteroidia; order Bacteroidales; family Bacteroidaceae; genus Alloprevotella. The sequence continues at coordinate 14,415 of UQHJ01000049.1, read as the reverse complement.
GCGATATCCCAGATACAATACACTTCTTTCCTACAAAGTCAAAATCATAAAGTAATTCATCTTCAATATCAAGACCATCTACACTAACAGATTTGAAATGGTCTGCTTCAAATTTAGATTTTTTTGTTCCTTTTTGTTCTTTATGTGAATCGGAAGTTGTTGGTATAATCAATCCCTCTTCTACAATTTTACGAAAGCAACGTTTTGTAAGTTCTACATCAGAAAAAGATTGATGATAAGCAATGTCTGTATCATCTATTTCAAGGGCATGTGCAAGTTCTTCAAGTTGAGGTTCCTTGTAACCTCCACCTTTTTTAGGAATATGGCAGTAAGTTGTCGTTGAATTTTTAGTATCAAAAATTATTGGCCATGTTATAGGAATCAATCCTTCTCTTTCTATTGTTACATCAACGAATCTTTTGTCAAATAAAGCGTTATGTGCGACTACAATATCAACATTACACAATGCCTCAATGAACATTCCTATACCTTCTTTCCGGCTGATTGTACCAAGTTCTGCCAAACGCCCTCTTGTGAGACCATTAGTTCTTATGGCAATAGGATTAATACGTTCCTCTGACACCCAATCAAAGTAAACATTGCCATCAGACAACTTTTCCCATGTATGAAGATTCACAACTTGCCACGATAATGACAATATATCATTATCGACGGAACTAAGACCTGTAGTCTCTGTATCAAAAATCAATACTGTTTGTTTCTCGTTAAGAAACTCTTTCCATTGTGCTTTGTACATATGTTACTATATTTTACATCAAACATTCTATCAGAAATCATCATCCAATTTTGCTTTCAAAGCATAGTTTCTAAGTCCTGTAAGATATTGTAAAGCCCCTAAGCGTAATGCCTCGCAAAATTTTGCTTTCCCTTCGACAAGATGATCTTTATCTTCAATAAGCATACTCATAGTCAACATTCCTTCTCCATAATAATAGCTCGGATCACAGCTTGTGTTTCCTATGTATAATGTGGCTTTTCCTGTCCATGTAAATCCTTCACCACGCACTCTTACCCTCTCGTCTTTAATATCAAGAGTTAATGTTTGTTTTGTATTTCCGTTAAACACCTCAACGCATGAATTACCATCCATGGAACTAATTCGCTTTGTAGCAATAGTTTGCATGACAGCTATACAAACTATTTTCCCATTTTCGGAATCGTCTATCTGTACGTTTTTTGCCCAGTTGGTAAACGCTTTACTCATATATTCTTTGGCAAAGCGATAAATATCTGTCTTTGTGAGACCTGGCAATTTTATAATACTCTCCCAATTCGTGCCATCCATTTGAATAGAATCTACCATGTGTTTAGTATATTCTGATATTTGATCTCTTGTCATTGGGGTAATTTTGTGTACTTTTGGAGTTGAAGTTCTTTTAGTGATAGCAGCTCTTTTTACATATGTTCCTCTTCGTGCCTTACTCTTATTTTGTGCTTGCATTCCAAATACAAAACACATTAATGACAACAACAGAATAAATCTTTTCATACTTTACTTTTTTGAAGGTTATATAATCATTTTGTTAAACGCAAAGCGTGAGACTCTATACTTGCCCGTCACTTATTCTTGGTCGTAGGAAACCATTGCTTGATGACGAACAGATAGAATCTCACGCTGAAAGTTATATAAACCCCGAAAAGTGTGCCGCTGAAGTTTGTCCTCCTTGGCACACTACGAGGGTTGATTATACAACCTACCCGTGACATCTTCTCTGCTAAGCCATTGACAAGCATTTTGAATTTCCTACGTTCAGAATAATCAATGAACTAAGCGTTGATGACGCCTTATGTATGTTTTGCAAACGCATTTATTGCGATTGCGCTGCAAAGTTACTAAAAATCAATAAGAATAAAGACATTATTTGTTATAGGTTTTAAAAAGACTGAAATTAAGATGAGATTTTCCAATCACATGCCCACGAGATAAAAAAGGAACCACAGCAAAACATAAATCAAGCCCGCTTCAGTCTCCTATATTGGCAAATGTTGCCAAAATCCCATATATTTGTGGGAAAACAGGCTCTAACGCCTAATTAAATTTAAATACATACAATAGTTCGTTAAAAATTAGCCAAGCCTAAGCAGCTTTGGCTTGGCTAATTTTTAACGAACTATTGGTCTAATGATATCACACACTTTTTTAGCAGGATTTTCGTCTGTATTTTGAACACCCTAGTTTATAGGTTCCAATATCGTATTTTAAAGATAACGCAGACCAGTTTCCTAATCATAGCCCCATCTTCCCCATCAAAAAAGTCCCAACCTAAAAAGGCTGGGACTTTTAAAAACTATCAATTCAGAGGCAAATTACTTAATAACCTTTTTGCCACTTTTGATGTAAACACCGTGTTTAGCAGTGCGCTTAACTTTGCGACCTGAGAGGTCGTAGATACTTGTGTCGCTCTTTTTGGCGGGGCTAATAATGGGGGCACTGATGCTACTTACCAAATCTTCGGCTGCAACATCGGCAATGGTAAATACATAGCTATCCTTCAACTCAGTGTCGGCATAGTTAATATTGTTGTCAGTGGTAACACCCCATGTGCGCGGATTAGCTTCAGGAGTAACACTCTGAATGGCCCAATGACCACCAACCTCGTTCATGATAACAGAGTTCCATTCTGAGAAATAGGCGTTCTTGTTGATGCGCCCCTCTTCATCAAGGAACTTGCTGTCGTTAAAAGAAATCTTCCAACGACCCGAGTTGTCATCGATGGTGATGGTCCATTGCTGATATTGTCGCTTCGATTCAGTTTGTGCCTTAGCTTGGAAGGTAGGACGGCTCCATGCTGTGAGAGCAGCCGTAGTAGTGAGATATTCCCCCTTGGCATTCTTAACGTAATAGCGCTTACCACTCACAATGGTAGGATGCTCCGTGTTGTTACCCTTAACAGGAACAATCTCAAAGATAGCATCGTTAATGTGGAGAATAGGAGTCTTATCCTTAGCAATGCTCAAAGGCTTGTTGTTCGAAATGATGCGATTGTCGTTAGCACCCATGAAATAGTTCTTAGCCTTTGAGGGAGTTTGGATAGCATACATGCCGTTAACACGGAAGATGTTGTAGCTATTCCATTCGCCATCATAAGCGTTGGTAACCTTGTTAGCCCAGAACTGACCATTCTCGTTCAGATAGCGACCATCTTGTGCATTGGTAATTTTGTAACGACCCGTTTGAGCATCAATGCTGATGTTCCACTCACACTTTTGTGGTTGTGCATCGTCCACCTCATCAGCCCAAATGGGGAAGTCGCCCGTGCGGTCGGCAGAGGCATCCTTGTTGTAGAGGTACTTGCCGTTGTACTTGATGTAGTAAGTGCCCGATTCAAGCACCTGCATGGGGAAGTTTTCCCAACCCTCGGTGTAGCGCTCTTTGTAGGCAATGATCAACTCGTTAACTTGCTGCTTCAAGTAAGGCTCAATTTTTTGACTTGCCACAACGGGCTTAGCCATCTTAATGGTTCCCGCAAAGTCGCGCGAAGTAAGTGCGTCCTCCTTTAGCAAAATAGCCTGTATGTCGCGATAGTCTTGAAGGAAGGTAGCCGTGTCGCCACTTTCAATGCAGCCCCACATTTCCACAATCTTCTGTCCACGTTGTCCCATATACTTCATCTTTTGCAACCACGGTGTGATTTCGGTGATGAGAGCGGGGTTATAAGTGTCGGCAAGCAGTGCATCGGCTGAAGTAACCATTAAGTCGAACTGAGCCTTCTTTTCAGCCAAAGTGCCATCGGCATTAAAGTTGGGGCTTTCGCCTTCGCGACGCATACCATGAACAGTCCACCCCAAGTCAACATTGTGTTCGCAGAACACGTGGTATGCCTCAGCATTGTTGGGCATTAAATACTTAATGGCGCGTTCCCAGTTTGCCTCGGGATTATAGTCCTTCATGTTCCATGCATAGTCAGCCACACCATAGAGTGCAACTTTCGAAGCCTCGGCATATTCCATGGGGTTGCTTGTGAAGGCTGTCATTTTACCACCAAAGGCATTGTCGCCTTGGTCGTTGCCATAGAACTTACCCATAAGCATGTGACCAATGCAATAGTCGTTGACAGGGTAGTTGAGCCAAATGAAAGGAGCCATACCGTTGGTAGCCGTTTTAAAGAAGTCCAAGTCGCTTTGGTTAATCATGTCGGCTACGCCAGCACCTGTCCACATCACCTCAATGCCTTTGTGCAGTCCGTTACCCAAACCACGCAAGTAAGCATCGTTTTGGTTCCAGCTGGCATAAGCTGCATTATACTTAGTGGGGCACATTGAGAGACGGTCAAGGTCGTCGTGCTTCTCAATAAAGTTTTTCCAAACGTAGTTGCACTCAGCCACTTGTAAGTCAGCATCAGCACCGCCAAAGTCATCGAAGAAGATAGAGAAGTTGCGCACGCCTAATGAGTAAACGTGTTCCAACTTTTTAACAACAGCTTTGAAGTCTGCCTCACTGTTCGAGATTGATCCACCAGTGTGGATAGACCACACAAACGACACGTGGTTCTTTTTGGCAGCTTCAGCCAAACCGCGTATAATGGCAGCTTTATCCTCTGGATAGTTTTCGCGCCACTTAGTGCGGTGGTAGGGGTCGTCTTTAGGGCCATAAACATAGATGTTCATCTTGTTTTTGCCATAGAAGTCGAATTGGCTTTTGCGGTCAGCATCACTCCAAGGGTTACCATAGAAACCTTCAATCACACCACGCTGTGCACAAGCAGGGTAGTCTTTAATTTCAACAGCCATAACCTCGGGCTGTGCCAAAATTTGCAAGAGGGTTTGCACACCATAGTAGGTACCCGCATCGTCGGTACCTGCCACAACAATGCCATCGGCAGTCACCTTCAGGTAGTAGCCTTCGGCAGTTTGGGGAATGTTAGCTTCGACAGCGCTCACAGCTGCTTCGCCTTTCTTACCTAAGGTAATGTGAATGCCTCCCTCATTGACAAGGGTGAGGTTCTCTTGCAGCAAAGCCACGGCATAAGCATCGGTCGTTTCGGACTTTGTAAGGGTGTACTTAGCCTCGGCAGATGTGAATGCCTTTTCGCCCCAGGTTACTGATTGGGGGACAGGTGACACCTGCACTTGTTGTGCCCACGAGGTTATTTGCACAGCCAATGCGCAAATCAACATCAGACACACTTTCTTAAAAGGAATCATAGTCTTTAGGGTTATTGTTAATGAAATTGTTTTGTTTTCGGGTGTAAAGGTACGACTTTTTTGCTGTGGTATCACAAAAGAGGGGGATGAACATTGTTGAAATGTTTCTTTCAAAAGGATTTCACGTGCCACACACGGCATATCCCCCCTTATTCCATAAATGCTATAATCAATCGTCCCAATGTTTTTTTGTTGCCCCAGGGTGTTGCCCTGAGCTATGCGTTGTTGCCCTTTCAAAACGAAAAAAATTCTTTTTCGTTTTGTATTGCGTTCGGTTTGCACGAACTTTTCTAACGGCAAGTTAGGCGGCGGCTCGGTAGAGAAAATGAAAGTTTTTTGACTTTCATTTTGCTCTTCTCTCGCCTTGCACTAACTTTTCTAACGGCAAGTTAGGCGGCACCTCAGCAATACAAAACGAAAAAATTCTTTTTTCGTTTTGTATTGCGTTCGGTTTGCACTAACTTTGCAACGAATTGCACCATACCTTATTATAAATATATGGTACAACTACTACACTACGATTGTAAATAATTACACCCTATACACTATATGAAAAGAGTGAATCCATTTAAAGGACTGGGCATTGCACTTGTCACTCCTTTTAAAGAAGACGGAAACGTTGACTTTGACCAACTTGCCGCTTTGGTTGAAAATCAAATCGAAGGTGGCATCGACTTTTTGTGCGTTTTGGGCACTACCGCCGAAACTCCCTGCTTAACAGCTGAAGAGAAACGCGCCATTATGGACTGCGTCATCAAAGTTAACAATAAACGTGTTCCATTGCTCTTAGGCGCTGGCAGCAACTGCACCGCTCGCGTCGTCGAAGATTTACAACATACCAACCTTGACGGTTTTGAGGGTGTACTTATCGTTGCCCCATTTTATAACAAGCCTTCACAAGAGGGCCTGTACCAACATTTCACCACCGTAGCGAATAACAGCCCACTCCCCGTTGTGCTCTACAACGTTCCAGGACGTACAGGCGTTAACATCGAAGCTGAAACGACATTACGCATTGCGCACGATTGCGACAATGTAGTGGCTATCAAAGAGGCTTCTGGTAAGATTGGACAGATAGAGGACATCATTGAACAGGCTCCCGAAGGATTTGAAGTACTGAGCGGTGACGATTCTATCACGTTTGAGTTGCTCACCATTGGTGCACAAGGTGTAATATCGGTTATTGGCAATGCTTATCCTAAAGAATTTGGCAGCATGGTGCACAATGCCTTAACTGGTGACTATAACAATGCTTTAAAGATGCACCGCGAACTAAGCACTGCTTACAAGTTGCTTTCTGCCGACGGCAATCCCGCAGGTATCAAGTCGCTATTGGGCATACAAGGAAAGACTCTCAACAGACTGCGCTTACCGCTCGTTCCTGCACGCGAAGAGACATATAAGGCTATTGAGAAGTTTGTAAAGAATTTTGAAGCTTAACAAGCTTACTTGCACAAGTATAACGTGTTAAAACCTTCATAACGCAATTAAAAGACGCTTTTATCTTTCATTGCGCTTCAACGAAAGGTTTTAACACGTTATTTTTTATCACTACAACTCCGAAAAATATTAACCTTTTCGTTTGCCTTATTCTAAGCATTCCCTATCTTTGTAGCATAAAGGTTATCCTTTTTAAAATCCGCTCCATGCAAACAAATGACGTGGAGATTTATACCCAACCTCAAACTTACCTCTATGCCAAAACCAACCATATCCAATAAAAGTATCAATGCCGACTTAAGATACCTTAAGTTGTTGGCACGCGATTTTCCCACCATACCACAAGTAACCACCGAGATCATCAATCTTGAAGCCATACTTCACCTACCCAAACCTACCGAACATTTCTTGGCCGACCTTCATGGCGAAAACGAAGCTTTTCAGCACGTATTGAGAAATGCCTCGGGTAACATCAAGCGTAAGGTGAAAGAGTTATTTGGTAACACATTGCGCGAGAAGGAGATCCGCGACCTTTGCACGCTTATTTACTATCCCAAGCAAAAGTTGGAACTAGTAAAGCAAAACGATACTGACTTGGCGGACTATTACCAAACTACGCTCAATCAATTGATTGCTGTTTGCCGCAACGTTTCTTCTAAGTACACACGTTCTAAGGTGCGCAAAAGCCTGCCACCCGAATTTGCATATATCATCGAAGAACTCCTCCACGAAAGCAGTGATGACCGAAACAAGCAAGCCTATGTAGGCGTTATCATTCAAACGATTATCGGTACAGGACGTGCAGCAGGCTTCGTTAAGGCAATGTGTGAACTTATCCAACGCCTTGCCATTGACCAACTACACATCTTGGGCGACATCTTCGACCGTGGCCCTGGTGCACACCTTATTATGGACACGCTCACTCGCTACCACCATTGGGACATTCAGTGGGGTAACCACGACATATTGTGGATGGGAGCTGCAGCGGGCAACAAAACGTGCATCGCCAGTGTGCTACGCCTTTCTTTTAGATACGCCAACACGCAAACGCTCGAAGAAGGATATGGCATCAACATGGTGCCCATGGCTACTTTTGCTATGGAAACCTATGCCAACGACCCTTGCACCATTTTTTATCCCAAGATAGAAGACCCTTCACGCCGACCCAATGAGAAGGAATGCAAACTTATCGCACAAATGCACAAAGCGATTGCTGTTATTCAGTTTAAGTTGGAAGGACAACTGTATAAGCAACACCCTGAGTGGAACATGAGCGATCGCTGCCTACTTGAAACGATTGACTTTGATAAGAATACGTGCGTCGTTGACGGACAAACTTACCCTCTGACCGACTGCAACTTCCCAACGATTAATCCTTCAAGCCCCTATCAACTTACAGACGAAGAGCAAGACCTCATCGACCGCCTACAACACTCGTTCCTCATTTCAGACAGACTGCAAGCTCACGTTCAGCAACTCTTACTGCATGGCAGCATGTATGGCGTTTATAACTCTAACCTACTCTTCCATGCCTCAGTGCCTATGAACGAAGACGGCACTTTAAAAGAGGTGTGCGTTGAAGGACAAAACGTTGCAGGACGTGAACTCATGGAACGCGTTGAGCAATTGGTACGAACGGCATACGACGATGATGGCGATAGCATTGAGCGCCAACGGGCTTGCGACTACTTCTGGTATCTTTGGTGCGGATGCGATTCTCCCTTGTTTGACAAGTCTAAGATGTCGACCTTCGAACGTTACTTCATTGACGACAAGTCTACTCATAAAGAAGCAAAAGGTTGGTACTATAGCTTACGCGCTGATGCCAACATTTGTGACCACATTATGGATGCTTTTGGAGTGAGTGGGAAACATCGCCACATTATCAATGGCCACGTACCCGTACGAGCCTCCAATGGTGAGAATCCCATCAAAGCCGACGGTAAACTTATGGTAATTGACGGAGGGTTTGCGAAAGCTTATCACAACACGACGGGCATAGCAGGTTACACCTTAGTTTACCACTCACGCGGTTTCCAATTAGTACAACACGCGCCCTTCACCTCAACCGAAGAGGCCATACTTAATGGCACCGACATTAAGTCAACCACTCAAATTGTCGAAATGATGGGACACCGCGCCATGGTCAACGACACTGACAAGGGAGCAGAGTTGCGCGAACAAATTGCCGACCTCGAAAAGCTCCTCGTTGCCTACCGACGCGGATTCATCAAAGAATTATAACCTCTTTTCCAATGTACAAATGTGAGAATGTACAAATGGTCGCTTTCGTTTGCACCATTCAACAAATGCAGCAAAAGAAAGTAACAATTTGCACATTTACACATTAACCATACATTTGCACATTAACAATGCATTAGCATATTTCCCCTCATGAAATCATTAAAAGAACTATATCGCATTGGCATAGGCCCTTCTTCCTCACATACCATTGGACCACGCATTGCCGCTGAAACATATTTACGAAACCACCCCGACGCACAAGGCTTTAGAGTAACACTTTATGGTAGTTTAGCCGCCACGGGGAAAGGGCACTTGACCGATTACGCCATACTGCAAGTGTTGGGCGAAAATCGAACCGAACTCATTTGGTGTCCCGAAATAGTACTCCCCTTCCACCCCAACGGCATGAAATTTGAAGTAAGGAAGAACAACAACGACTTTCAAGACGAATGGATTGTATACAGCGTAGGCGGTGGAGCATTAGTTGAAGACGGCAAGCAACAAACCGAGACACCTGAAGTGTACGACCTCGACCACCTTTCTGACATTCAACAATGGTGTCAAGAGCGCGGTGTATCTTATTGGGAATACGTACAACACTGCGAAGGCTCTGAAATATGGGACTACCTTGAAAAAGTATGGCACACCATGTGCGAAGCCGTAGAACGTGGCATCGAACACGAAGGTGTACTTCCTGGCGTACTCAAACTACGTCGCAAAGCCCCCGACTATTACATTCGCGCCATGGGCTATCCCTCTAATCTACAGTCACGCGCCTTCGTCTTTGCCTATGCCCTTGCCGTGAGCGAGGAGAATGCTTCGGGCGGCACGATTGTCACCGCCCCCACTTGTGGCGCAAGCGGTGTCGTCCCAGCAGTACTTTACCACTTACACAAGACACGCAATTTTAAAGAGAAACGCATACTCCATGCACTTGCCACAGCGGGCTTAGTGGGCAACATTGCCAAAAGTCGGGCCTCTATTTCTGGAGCCGAAGCTGGTTGCCAAGCCGAAGTGGGCGTAGCCTGCGCAATGGCTGCCGCAGCTGCTAACTACCTATTTGGAGGCTCTCTCGCTACTATTGAATATGCAGCCGAAATGGGATTGGAACACCACCTTGGCATGACGTGCGACCCCGTGTGCGGATTAGTACAAATTCCCTGCATTGAACGCAACGCTCACGCAGCAGCACGCGCCTTAGATGCCAATATCTACGCCAATCTATCCGACGGTACTCACCGCATCGTCTACGACAAAACGGTTGAAGTAATGAAACAAACTGGCCACGACCTCCCCTCGCTCTATCGCGAAACCTCCGAAGGCGGTTTGGCTAAGGAATACCACAAGAAATAAAAGTACATAAGTAGGTGTTAAAAATTAGTTGATATGAATTGGTGCAGTGTTTCGTTCAGAAACATAGATTGAAGAGGGAGCGTAGCGGGCTACGTGACCGATGAAACCTATGTTTCTGGGCGAAAGAATGCGCCAAGGCATATCGACTAATTCGGAACATGATTAATATAAACTAATTTTGAACACCTACTTATATATATAATATGTATAAGGAGTAAGGCTACAATTATGCTTGCAGCCCTACTCCTTTCTTTATTCTCTCCCTATGCTTTCCAACATATTTTCAATTAATATTAACACAGAAACGCCATTTTTTGAAAGTCTACATGTAAAAATTCACGCTTAATCTTGCACTTTCAAAAGGAAAAGTATATATTTGCGTTGTGTTAGTACAGAACACATCAATAACACAACCTTTTATAAATACTTACTGACAACCATTTTTAGACAATTCAATTCAATAAACCCCATGAATAATATCAAAAGAGTTTACACGTTCGGCAACGGAAAAGCTGAAGGACGTGCTGACATGCGTAACGAATTAGGTGGCAAAGGTGCCAACCTCGCAGAGATGAACCTTATCGGAGTGCCCGTTCCTCCTGGATTCACTATTACAACTGACGTTTGCAACGAATACTACAAGATTGGTAAAGAACAAGTTGTAGCACTTTTGAAAGACGATGTAGAGAAGAGCCTACATCAGACAGAAGAACTGATGAATAGCAAATTTGGTGATGTTGAAAATCCTCTTTTGCTTTCAGTACGCTCAGGTGCACGCGCTTCTATGCCTGGTATGATGGATACTATCCTCAACCTCGGTTTGAACGATGAAGTTGTTGAAGGTCTTTCTCGCAAGACTGGTAATGCACGCTTTGCTTACGATGCATACCGCCGCTTTGTACAGATGTATGGCGACGTAGTATTGGGCATGAAGCCTGTCAATAAAGACGATGTCGACCCCTTTGAAGCTATTATCGAAGACGTTAAGAAAGCAAAAGGCGTAAAGCTTGACAACGAACTTGAAGTTGACGACTTAAAGGAACTCGTTGTTCGCTTCAAGAAAGCCATTGTTGAACAAACGGGTAAAGAATTCCCCACCGACCCCATGGAACAACTTTGGGGCGCTATCTGTGCCGTGTTCGACTCATGGATGAACGAACGCGCTATCCTTTATCGTAAGATGGAAGGCATTCCCGCTGAATGGGGTACCGCCGTTACCGTTATGGCAATGGTATTCGGCAACATGGGCAACACTTCTGCTACAGGTGTTTGCTTCAGCCGCGATGCCGCTACTGGTGAAGACCTCTTCAATGGTGAATGGTTGGTTAACGCACAAGGTGAAGACGTTGTTGCTGGTATTCGTACTCCCCAACAAATCACACTTGAAGGTTCTCGTCGTTGGGCTGAATTGCAAGGCATTAGCGAAGAACAACGCAAGGCTGAATTCCCTTCAATGGAAGAAGCCATGCCTGAAATCTATCACCAACTTGATGCCATTCAGACTAAGCTAGAAGAGCACTATCACGATATGCAAGACATGGAGTTCACCGTACAAGAGGGCAAACTCTGGTTCTTACAGACACGTAATGGTAAGCGTACAGGTGCAGCCATGGTTAAGATTGCCATGGACCTCTTACGCCAAGGCATGATTGACGAAAAGACAGCTATTGAGCGTTGCGAACCTCAGAAGTTGGACGAACTACTCCACCCCGTATTCTCTAAAGACGCACTTGCTAAGGCTACAGAACTTACACGTGGTTTGCCCGCAAGTCCGGGTGCAGCATGCGGCCAGATTGTATTCTTCGCTGACGATGCTGCCAAATGGCACGAAGACGGTCACAAGGTCGTAATGGTTCGTATCGAAACTTCACCTGAAGACCTCGCTGGTATGGCGGTAGCTGAAGGTATTCTTACAGCTCGTGGCGGTATGACCTCACACGCTGCCGTAGTAGCACGCGGTATGGGTAAGTGCTGCGTCAGCGGTGCTGGTGCTATCAACGTTGACTACAAGAACCGTACTGTTGAAATTGACGGCACTGTGCTTCACGAAGGTGACTACATCTCACTCAATGGTACTAACGGACGCGTTTACAAAGGCGAAATCAAGACACAAGCTGCCGAACTCTCTGGCGACTTCGCTGCCTTAATGGACCTCTGCGCTAAGTACACTCGCTTGCAAGTACGCACCAATGCCGATACTCCTCACGATGCTCAAGTCGCTCGTTCATTCGGTGCTGTAGGTATCGGTCTCTGCCGTACTGAGCACATGTTCTTCGATAACGAGAAGATTATCGCCATGCGCGAAATGATTTTGGCTGAAGACGTAGAAGGACGTAAGAAAGCACTTGCGAAACTCCTCCCCTACCAGAAGGAAGACTTCAAGGGTATCTTCCGCGCTATGGACGGCTATCCCGTAAACGTTCGTTTGCTCGATCCCCCTCTCCACGAATTTGTACCCCACGATTTGAAGGGACAAGAAGAGATGGCTAAGGCAATGGGCGTAACGGTTGAATACATCCGTGCACGCGTTGAAAGCCTTTGCGAACACAACCCAATGCTCGGTCACCGTGGCTGCCGTTTGGGCAACACTTATCCTGAGATTACGCAAATGCAAACACGCGCTATCCTCTCTGCAGCCATCGATTTGAAACGCGAAGGCCTTGATCCTCACCCCGAAATCATGGTACCTCTTACAGGTATTCTTTATGAGTTCGAGGCGCAAGAGAAGGTTATCCGCGACGAAGCAGCAGCCCTCTTCAAAGAAGAAGGTATCGAAATTCCGTTCAAGGTTGGTACCATGATTGAAATTCCTCGTGCTGCTCTTACAGCCGACAAGATTGCTTCACGCGCTGAATACTTCAGCTTCGGTACGAATGACTTGACGCAGATGACCTTCGGTTACTCACGTGACGACATCGCCAGCTTCCTCCCCGTTTACTTAGAGAAGAAGATCTTGAAGGTTGACCCCTTCCAAGTACTCGACCAAAACGGTGTAGGTCAGTTAGTTGAAATGGCCGTTAACAAGGGTCGCACCGTTCGTCCTGAACTCAAGTGCGGTATCTGTGGTGAACATGGTGGTGAACCCTCATCAGTTAAATTCTGCCACAAAGTGGGCTTAAACTACGTTAGCTGCTCTCCGTTCCGTGTGCCCATCGCTCGCCTCGCTGCGGCGCAGGCTGCTGTTGAGGAATAATAAGATAAGTCCTCGTAACTAATGAGTTAGGCGATAAGTCTCTGATAATAAAGAGGCTTGCCGCCTAACTATGAATAGTCCAAGTGGTGCAAGTGAAATAATACTCGGCCGACCAAGTAATGGCTAGGATGATTGGAAGGATGCTGATGGCAATAAATTAGGTAATGCCATAGAGCGATAGGAATAAGGTAAATGAAAACTGTAGCAGGGCTTGATTTATGTTTTGCTGTGGTTCCTTTTTTATCTCGTGGGCATGTGATTGAAAATTCTCATCTTAATTTCTGTCTGAGTACATCAACCCGGAAGCAGAAGTCACTTGGGAATATGGAGTTGATGACAGCTTAAAAAACAACCAAATGCGCCTGACTTTGGTACTTGGATAGGATTTTTTTGCTAAGAATAAATAAAATGAGTCCACTTGAAAAAGTGGTTCTTCAAAAAAGAACTTTCATTTTGTAAATCAATAACCTCATTCCTGTTATTACTTTGTATATTCTATCTTTATAAACATGTTTATTGGCCCTGTAGTATGACAAAATGTAAGCATATTTTGAATTGGAACTCGATTCTTGACTTTTTCAAGTGGACTCATAAAATTAAACAGGAAAGCGGAACTCGTGCCCCATAATTACACAAGTCTTCACTATCTTTGCGGTATCAAAACAGATAATTATGGCTAAAAACCTTATCAATAGATACGTTTGGTTAGTTGAAACCATCTACAAGGCTGGTCGCATCACTTTTGAGGAAATCAATCAAAAGTGGGTGGAAAAGTTTGAAGAAGACCCGATACCTCTGCGCACTTTCCACAAGTGGAGAATTGCCGCAGAGGAGATGTTCAACCTTGTCATAGAATGTGAGCGCAAAGGTGGCTACCACTATTATATTGAGAACGCAGACGAGATTAAACGAGGTGGATTGCGGAATTGGCTTATAAACACCATTATTGCTGTCCGGTAAAACTTTTTCAAACAAAATAAATTAGGGCTGACACTTCTCACGAGGTATCAGCCCTTTTG
>UQHJ01000048.1 GCA_900540885.1 uncultured Prevotella sp. | reverse complement strand
CTGAGGGAGAAAAACAAAAACACTGTGGGAGCGATTCAAAACCTCTGTGGGAGCGATTCAAAAACACTGTGGGAGCGACAACGCGCTTCCTCAGTGTTTTTAAAAGTGAAACATGAAACTAAAAATGAAACATTAAAGTCGTATGTTTCACTTTTTGAAATGATTGATATTCAATTACTTGATAATAAAAAATGAAACATGAAAGATAAATCAATGGTTCTGGAAACGTGTGGATATATGTTCGACAAATTGCGGTCTATATGCCACTAAAAACAATAACACCACAACATTCATCATAGACGACTAACAGATAAAAGAATATAAAGCATAAGCACATTTCTAAAATATATACTAAAAAATCAAACTAAAAAACACGAAAATAAAGCACAACTACAGCAAGAAACACATTCAAACCTTAGAAAATAGAGCAAATGTAAGTTAAGAGACAAAAGATAACGGTAATTAGTTTTAATTCTTCACCGACTTTATCGATACTTTTCCTCGAAAAATTTTAAACTACACATCGAAAGAACAAAAAACCCATCACCGAGAATGTAAAAACTCTTCATCGAGAGCATAAAAATTTTCTGCCGACAAACCTACAAAACATGCTCGAAAGCATATCCGCACTCTACTTTAATCAGAAGCCCGTACAGTTTAAGAATAGGAATATTAATAGTAAAAACGCTATCTTAAAACTTTATAACAGATAATCTATACTACAAAGTATAAATTCTAAAACCTCTATCAATAAAACCAATGCTCAACCAAAAAGAACGTATACACTTAATTATCAACTTATTAAGCATTACAGAGCAAAAACGAAAACCTTAAAAATCAAATTAACAATACTAAAGTTTTCATCATTCTCGGTAATCCTCACCATTCGCTTAAAACTCACCATAAACTTAACCGCGCGAAATATCAAAATAGCAAAACAGCCATTTAACAAAAATAAGCCAAACTATTGATTACGATTTAACATCGCAATAAACAATAGTTCAGCTTATTAATTAAGAAGGGGAGCATACAATAGCTTATCCCTTCTTTAAAGCATCGCGGATTTCACGCAGGAGTTTAACTTCCTCTGACGGCTCAGCAGGAGCGGCAGGTTTAGGTTCTTCTTTCTTCTTGCGAGAAAGTTTCATAATCAAACGTACCAAAAGGAATACACAGAAGGCAATAATCAAAAAGTCCAGACACGTTTGCAAAAAGTTGCCATAAGCAATGCAAACAGGCTCCGCCCCTTCGTCCAATGGATTAACAGGAAGTTGGTACTTCAAATCCTTAAAATCAATACCCCCAATCAGCCAACCAATGGGCGGCATAATAAGATCATTCACAATTGAAGAAACGATTTTTCCAAAAGCGCCACCTATAATAACACCCACTGCCATGTCGATGGCATTGCCTTTCACGGCAAAGTCTTTAAACTCCTGCAAAAAAGGACTTTTCATACTTTTTGAAAATTTAATGATTAAACATACTGCAAAAATAAAAAGGTTTTTGTACTTTTGCGGTGGAAAAAGAGAAAATTTGGCGATGTCTTGAAAGCAGAACCAAACGCTCTCTCCTTCCATTTTGAGATAATTCACTGAATATTAACCAATTAAATAGTTAATTCATAACTTTTTTAAATCATGATCAAAGTAGGTATTAACGGTTTCGGTCGTATCGGCCGTTTCGTATTCCGCGCTGCTCAGACTCGCAACGACATCCAGATTGTAGGTATCAATGACCTTTGCCCCGTAGATTACTTAGCATACATGCTTAAGTATGACACTATGCACGGTGCTTTCCAAGGCACTATCGAGGCTGACGTTGAGAAAAGCCAACTCATTGTTAATGGTAACGTTATCCGCGTAACTGCAGAGCGCAACCCTGCTGACTTGAAGTGGAACGAAGTTGGTGCTGAATACGTAGTTGAATCTACAGGTCTCTTCCTTACTAAGGAAAAGGCTCAGGCTCACATCGAAGCTGGTGCTAAGTACGTAGTTATGTCTGCTCCTTCTAAGGACGACACTCCTATGTTCGTTTGCGGTGTAAACTTCGACAAGTACGTTAAGGGTACTCAGTTCGTATCTAACGCTTCTTGCACTACTAACTGCTTGGCTCCTATCGCTAAGGTATTGAACGACAAGTTCGGTATCGTAAACGGTTTGATGACTACCGTTCACTCTACTACTGCTACTCAGAAGACTGTTGATGGTCCCTCTTTGAAGGACTGGCGCGGTGGCCGTGCTGCTTCTGGCAACATCATCCCTTCTACTACTGGTGCTGCTAAGGCTGTAGGTAAGGTTATCCCCGAACTCAACGGTAAGTTGACTGGTATCTCTATGCGCGTTCCAACTTTGGACGTTTCTGTAGTTGACTTGACTGCTAACTTGGCTAAGCCCGCTACTAAGGAAGCTATCTGCGCTGCTATGAAGGAAGCTTCTGAAGGCGAATTGAAGGGTGTACTCGGCTACACTGAAGACGCTGTTGTTTCTAGCGACTTCCTCGGCTGCACTAACACTTCTATCTTCGACGCTAACGCAGGTGTTTACCTCACTGATACTTTCGTAAAGGTTATCAGCTGGTATGACAACGAGATCGGTTACTCTAACAAGGTACTCGAACTCATCGCTCACATGGCTAAGGTAAACGGCTAATTAATTAGCTAAGTTCAAGCTTTATTGAACACTAAGCCGCTGTAATACCCTTTTGATGTGTATTACAGCGGCTTTCTATTTTACATATCTCTATCCACCTACTTACAATGACTGACCTTATTACCATTCTCGGACCAACAGCTTCTGGAAAGACAAGTGTCGCCGTAAAGTTGGCTGCTAAAATCGATGCCGAAATCATTAGCGCTGATAGCCGTCAAGTCTATAAGCGCATGGACCTCGGTACGGGCAAAGACTTAAATGATTATACCCTTAATGGGAAAAGCATTCCTTACCACCTTATCGACATTGTTGAGCCAGGAACGAAATACAACGTTTACGCTTATCAAAGAGACTTCCTTAATGCTTACAACGACATTAAAGCAAGGGGCAAGAAGGTGATTGTATGCGGTGGCACAGGACTTTATCTTGAAAGCATACTGCGTAGCTACAGACTATCACCCGTTCCACAAAACGATGAGTTACGCGAAAGGCTTAAAGGAAAGTCGTTAGATGAATTAACTACTATTCTGCGTCAATACAAGGTCTTACACAACTCGACTGACGTCGATTCTGCGCAACGCGCCATTCGTGCTATCGAGATTGCGGATTATTATCAACATACCCCAATCGACGACCGCCCCTTCCCCACTCTTACTTCTTATAATATAGGTATTGACGTTGACAGAGAGACGCGCCGCAAACGCATTACTGCACGCCTCCAACAAAGGCTTGATGAGGGAATGATAGACGAGGTAAGAAAGCTACTTGACGAAGGCATTCCTGCTGATGACCTTATTTATTACGGATTAGAATACAAATACCTTACACTTCACGCAATAGGAAAACTTAGTTACGACGAGATGTATCGACAACTTGAGATTGCTATTCACCAGTTTGCCAAGAGACAGATGACTTGGTTTAGAGGTATGGAACGCCGAGGTGTTTCTATTCATTGGATGAAGGCCGACGACGTCGATAAACTTACTTTTTAGAATAATATACGCCTTAGAGTTATGGAAAAGTCAATTAATAACGCATGGGCCATTATATACTGTCCGAAGGAAAGCGCTACGCATACGCTGAAACGTTGGAATAAGATTAAAGCATACCTTGAAGAGAAGGGCATTGCTTTTGACTACGTGCAAAGCGAAGGAGTTGGTTCTATTGAACGATTGGCCAACATGATGACACGCGCGGGCTATGAGCAAATCATCATCGTGGGGGGCGATGCTGCACTCAATCATGCTGTATGTGGCATTATGAATACAGAGTCACCCACAGGCAAGCACCCCGCAATTGGGGTTATCCCCAACGGATTTGGCAACGACTTTGCTAAGTTTTGGGGACTTTCGTCTGACAAATATAAGGAGACAATCAATGCCTTATCACTGCACAACACACGACGCATTGACGTTGGCACAGTGCGTTGCACAACTAAAGCAGGCGATGAAGAACAATATTACTTTTTAAACTGCGTAAACTTAGGCATTGCCTCTTCTATCACCAACCTACGACGCAAGACGGGAAGTTTCTTTGGTTTTAAAACGCTTTCTTACTTTTTTTCTTCTCTGCTGCTTATCTTTCAACGCATGAATTTTAAGTTTCAGTTTCAACTCAGTGGAGAAAAGGTCGAGCAAAGCGCTATGGGAATTTGCATAGGTTCGGCACATGGCTATGGGCAAACACCAAGCGCAGTCCCCTACAACGGACTATTAGACATTACATTGGTGTCAAAACCTGCGATATTCCAAATATTCCATGGGTTATGGCTACTCTTTACGGGACGCTTCCTAAGCCATAGAGGCATAAGAGTGTGGCGCACAAAACACATCTCGTTCAACAATACGTCTAATGCTCCTGTCAGCATCGACGGAAGGGTACTACACAAAAGCATCACGAAGCTCGACATAGGCATCAAGACCGAAGAAATAGAGTTTTTAATACCTTAGTTTGCCAATTCAAAGTATATTTGTAATTTCGCAGTGTAATAGAATATAAAACGATGAATAAGTCCGTAGATAGACTATCGTCTACCAACGAACTCTCATAAATCAAGACTAACACAAAATGTATAGAACTAACACTTGTGGCGAATTGCGCATCGAGAATGTTGGCCAAGAGGTTACTTTAGCTGGTTGGGTGCAACGTAGTCGCAAAATGGGTGGTATGACCTTCATCGATCTGCGCGACCGATATGGTATCACACAGTTGGTTTTTAACGAAGAAACCAACGCTGACTTGTGTGCGAAAGCTAACAAGTTGGGACGCGAATTTGTTATTCAAGTCAAGGGAACAGTTAACGAGCGTTATGCCAAGAACGATAAAATGCCGACAGGCGACATCGAAATCATTGTTAATGAGCTTACGGTGCTGAACGAGTCGCTGACGCCTCCCTTCACAATCGAGAAGAACACGGACGGTGGTGACGACTTGCGCATGAAATATCGCTACCTTGACTTACGTCGTGAGAATGTACGCGCTAATCTTGAACTTCGTCATAAATTCTGCATTGCAGTACGCAACTTCCTCGACTCAAAAGGTTTCCTTGAGATTGAGACTCCCGTTCTCATCGGTTCTACTCCTGAAGGAGCACGTGACTTCATCGTGCCTTCACGTATGAACCCCGGACAGTTCTATGCACTTCCTCAAAGTCCGCAGACACTAAAGCAATTGCTTATGGTGGCAGGTATGGATCGTTACTTCCAAATTGCAAAGTGTTTCCGCGACGAAGACCTACGTGCTGACCGTCAACCTGAATTTACTCAAATTGACTGTGAGATGTCTTTCGTTACGCAAGATGACATTCTCAACACCTTTGAAGAAATGGCTAAGTATCTCTTTAAAGAGGTACGCGGTTACGACTTAGGCGACACGCCTTTCATTCGCATGCCTTGGCATGAAGCCATGCGTCGCTTTGGTTCGGACAAACCTGATATGCGTTTTGGCATGGAGTTCGTTGAACTCATGGATACGCTTAAAGGTACTGGTACGTTTGGCGTTTTCAATGATGCAAACTACATTGGTGGTATCTGCGCTCCAGGTTGCGCTAACTACACACGTAAGCAGTTAGACCAACTTACCGACTTTGTTAAGTCGTCACAGATTGGTGCTAAGGGCCTGGTTCACGCTAAGGTAAACGAAGACGGCAGCGTTAAAAGTTCTGTTGACAAATTCTACTCTGCAGAAGTATTAGAAGCTTTGAAGCAGAAAATGGAGGCCAAACCTGGCGACTTGATTCTTATCATGTCAGGCGATGACGCTATGAAGACGCGCAAGCAATTGTGTGAATTACGTCTTGAAATGGGCCAACGCTTAGGTCTGCGCGACAAGAATAAGTTTGCGCTGCTTTGGGTTGTCGACTTCCCCATGTTCGAATGGAGCGAAGAAGAAGGTCGCCTATTGGCTATGCACCATCCCTTCACTGCACCTCGTCCACAAGATGTTCCATTGCTCGACACCGACCCTGCATCAGTCTTAGCCGATGCCTACGACATGGTATGCAATGGCGTTGAAGTTGGCGGTGGTTCTATCCGTATCCATGACGCTGTGCTTCAGGCTAAGATTTTCAAAGTATTAGGCTTTACTCCCGAACGCGCACAAGAGCAATTTGGCTTCTTAATGAATGCTTTCAAGTTTGGTGCTCCTCCTCATGGTGGTTTGGCTTACGGTTTGGACCGCTGGGTTTCACTCTTCGCAGGCTTAGACAGCATTCGCGACTGCATCGCTTTCCCGAAGAACAATTCTGGACGCGACGTTATGCTTGACGCTCCTTCACGCGTTGACCAAAAGCAATTAGACGAACTGATGATTGACCTAAAAGAAAAGGAAATTTAATCTGACTGAAATAATAAAAAGCGAAAGGCTTTCTTCTTGAAACGAAGAAAGCCTTTCGCTTTTTGTGCGTTATACCGTTTATACGCACCAGTTACACAATCTCGTCAAATTGATAGGGCAACAAATCCGTAATACTATCAAAGACCAACACTTCACGTTGACCAAACAATAGCACACGCAATGGTTGCTTGGCACGTACTTGTGCCTCTACTAATGCCTGACGACATACGCCACAAGGCGAAATGGGACTATTGGTAAACTCGCCATTAGTACCTCGTGCTGCAACTGCAATAGTTGTAATAGGCGCATCAGGATATTGTGCATTGGCATAAAACATCGTGCAACGTTCAGCACACGTTCCTGCACTGAAGGCTGCGTTTTCTTGATTACTACCTGACACAATCACACCATTGGTAAGGCGCACTGCTGCTCCTACACTAAAGTTTGAATAAGGTACATAGCTCGTGTAAGTAGCCTTCTTTGCAGCCTCAACCAATGCCAAATCATCTTCTACAAGCTCCGATAGCTGAAAAGACGTATAATTAATTGTGATAGACTTTGCTTCCATAAACTTATTTGTATTGAACTAACATAATACAAACATACAAAACTTTTAGTCAAAACCTGTACAAAACATGAAGAATATTACGATAGGAACCTTGTTTTTTTGCTAACACGACTTTTCAAGATGACGAATTGAGTGCTAAAAAACGGTTACAACCTTCATTTTGTTCACTAACACCTTGCATTTTAATGGTACTGGCATTACCTTTGCACTTGAAAATACGATAAGATAAACAAGAAGTTTAATCCGTTTGCCGAAACGCGGCAGACACAAAAGACGCAAAAACAATGGAAAAGAACAAGATGATCGTGATGCTTCAGTACCGCATCCAACGCTATCAAGCAATGGGTAACGGCGCAATGTGCCAAAACCTCATCAGCGAGTTGAACAAGTTGCAGACCTCCAAGACGAACGCAACTCAGGCTAATTAAACATCTTACTTAGTTTGAATATTAATCACTTATTATAAAAAAGGACGTATCCAAAGTTTTGGATACGTCCTTTTTACTTTTTTAGTATTGGATATAAAAGGAGGAGCTATAAGCATACCAACCTAAACTTATTCTTCCTCTTCTTCCACTTCTACCGTCTTGGTTACCTTCTTTTTTACAACTGCACCCGCTGCTTTAGCTAAACCTCTAAAGACTTCGTTCTTGCGGTCAATCGTAAATACGCGGAACTTGCCACTTACGCGCTGCAACTTTGTGCCATTCTTAGTAAGTGCGGCATCGTCTGTAATCCATTGCTCTGCTCTGCGGTCTTCATCAAACTCACCAGCCGTAATTTCTGGGTCGTAACGATAGTGTAAACGACGCATCGTGGCCGTGAACTTACCGTCCTCTACTTGAAGCACTAACTGATAATAAAAGCGCACACAGTGGGTTTGCCAATTAGTGCGCTTAAAATACATGTACTCTTCAATACTTGCAGCAATGATACCACTATCAGGACTTACCTCCGTTATACGCGCCTGCGGCAGTTGGTCCTCACCATCTACCAATTCTTTTTGTACGTAATCACGCAACTCGGCCATTAAAGTTGCCTTGTCTTTTCCTTTTATATAATACGTCTTGTCAAACTGCACATAACCATTGACCATAGGTACTGCTCCTGCCAAATAGCGACTTTGGTTATTGTCATTACGACCACGTTGCGCCATACTCACCATTGGGAGTAAAAGCATCAACAATAAAAGAATCTTTTTCATTGACTTGCTCTTATTGATTAGAAATATCTACTTTGTATATTGTTTATATGCAAAGTTAATGCAAGCCTTGTTCTCAACCAAGTAAATAAGAGAAAAGCTTCTTAAATTACGACAAGTTAACTTTCAAAAACGGAGGGTTTAAGGCGTAGGGACAAAAAAAATTGATTGTCTCACGACAACCAATCTTTACTAACCTTAAATCTAATACCATGAAAAACATTGCAAAAGTAACGCTTTACGCATCTCCTTGCAAACTTTTACCTTATTAACCAATACTTTTTAATTTTATTTTTAACAAAAGATTACGTTTTGATATACATTGTTTCCAATTTAGCGGGAAAGAGATTGCATTTGACGTAATAAGTTTTGTTGTTCTTCAGTCAAGTTTGTAGGCATCACGATGTTATAAGTAACGATAAGATTACCATACGTGCCATCAGCCTTTAAGTATCCCTTACCGCGCAATCGTATTTTACTACCATTTTGCGTACCGGGCTTTACCTTCAATTTGAGCTTTCCTCCCTGCGTTTGCAATATGATATCACCACCTAATAAGGCTGTATACATATCTATATTAACTGTAGCGTGGGCATCGTATTCGTAAGGGTCAGCATACGCATGCGACGTCCTCCGCCGAGACTGTGCGCCAGCCTTACCAAACAAGTCCTCAAAGAAAGAAGAGAATGAGCCAGAGCCATTTGTAAACTGACTAAAGTCAAACCCTTCATCTCCGCCACCATAATAATAATGTTCTCCTCCTTGCCCTCCATGCTGGTTGGCATGTTCGAAAGCATCGGCCTGCTGCCACTGCTCGCCATATTTATCATACTTACTCCGCTTTTCAGGGTCTGACAATACGTCATAAGCCTCCGTCAAGGCCTGAAACTTTGCCTTTGCCTTAGGATCATCAGGGTGTAAGTCGGGGTGAAATTGTTTTGCACGTTTTAAATATGCCTTTTTCAACTCTTTTTGCGGTATGTCTTTCGACACTCCCATAATCTTGTAATAATCAATGAATGCCATAGCAATAAAGATTTTATAATTCTAAACAACGTCCTACAAAAGCAGTGCCAACGCATTTATAAGTAGGTAAAAATCTCGTTTTATCTATTGCTTAAAACGAAAAAGAGCAGCAACAGCACAGACTACGAAATAAAAACAGTAATTTTGCAGATAGAAACAATTACAAACCAACAAACTAACACGCTATGTATACAGTTGACGAACTGAATGACAGACTAATAGACCTCGCCTTCTCTGAAGACATTGGAGACGGCGACCACACAACCCTTTGCTGCATACCTGAAGATGCTATGGGCAAGTCTCGCTTGCTTATTAAGGAAGAAGGCATCTTGGCTGGTATGCGCATTGCAAAAGAAATCTTTCATCGCTTCGATTCTACCATGCAGGTTGAACAATTAATGGAGGACGGCGCCCACGTTAAGCCAGGCGACGTTCCTATGATTGTTACAGGCAAAGTACGTTCCTTGTTACAGACTGAACGCTTAATGCTCAACGTAATGCAACGTATGAGCGGTATTGCCACTATGACCAACAAGTACGTAGAACGCTTAAAGGGTACTAACACGCGTGTACTCGACACACGCAAGACCACTCCTGGTATGCGTATGCTTGAAAAAGAGGCTGTCAAAATTGGCGGAGGTTGCAACCACCGCATCGGACTTTTTGACATGATTTTGTTGAAAGACAATCACATTGACTTTGCTGGCGGTATCGCCAACGCACTTGATCGTTGCGCTGCCTACCAAAAGGAAAAAGGCTTAAACTTGAAGGTTGAAATTGAATGTCGCTCTTTTGACGAGATCAATCAAGTAATGGCGCATGGCGGTGCTGACCGCATTATGCTTGACAACTTCTCTGTTGAAGACACTAAAAAGGCCGTAGAACTTATCGCCCACAAGTTTGAAACAGAATCAAGCGGTGGCATTACTTACGACACTCTTCGTGACTATGCAGAATGTGGAGTCGACTTCATCTCTGTAGGAGCGCTCACCCACTCTGTTAAGGGGCTGGATATGTCTTTCAAAGCTTGCTAACGCACCATACATAATAAAGGATACACAATAATATATTATATACATAAGAAAGGATGTGCCAGTGCGCTGACACATCCTTCTTAATATTATTAATACGCAAAAGAATGATTAAAAGTATCAAGAACAGCATAGGCGCAGCACTTCTTACTTTATGTGGCTTCATAGGATTTACTCCAGAAGCCTCTGCGTGTACCAGTTTCTTAGTGGGTAAAAAGGCCTCAGCCGATGGTTCTGCCTTCATCACCTATAACCAAGATGACTATGGCATGTTTGGCCGTCTTCACTATCTCCCCGCTGGCAAACACGCGAAAGGCGAAATGCGTAAAATCATCGATGGCGACACGAACCACTATTTAGGCGAAATACCTGAAGCGCCCTATACTTATGCCGTAATGGGCTACATCAATGAACACCAAGTTGGTATCACCGAAACCACCTTCGGTGGACGCGAAGAGTTGGTCGACCCCAAAGGAACGATTGACTACGTAAGCCTCATGACCATAGCCTTACAACGTTCTAAGACAGCACGCGAAGCTATAAAGGTTATGACGAGTTTGGTGCAAGAATATGGTTATGCTTCAGAGGGCGAAAGTTTCTCAATTGCCGACCCTAACGAAGTTTGGATACTCGAAATGATAGGTAAGGGGCCTAAGGAGAAAGGTACGGTTTGGGTTGCAGTACGCATTCCCGATGACTGCATTGCATGTCATGCCAACCAAAGCCGCATTCACAAATTCAATTTAAAAGACAAGCAAAATGTGATGTACGCCAAAGACGTTATCACCTTTGCACGCAAACAAGGCTTTTTCAGTGGAAAAGACGCTAACTTCTCTTTTGCCGATGCCTACTCTCCCGCTAACTTTAGTGCCATTCGCTACTGCGAAACGCGCGTGTGGAGTTTCTTCAACAAGTGGGTAGACGGCATGGACAAATACCTTGACTACGCCGACGGTAAACATATTGGTAAAGCAGAAGTAATGCCTTTATATTTTAAGCCCAAACAGAAGCTTTCGTTGCACGATGTCATGAACTCTATGCGCGACCACTACGAAGGCACACCCTTTGACATTACGAAAGATGCTGGAGCAGGTCCATACGAAGCACCCTACCGCCCCACCCCTTTGTCATGGGAGTATAAAGGCAAAAAATATTTTAACGAACGTCCTATCTCAACGCAACAAACAGCTGGCACTTACGTTATTCAATTACGCGACTTCATGCCCAATGCTGTAGGCGGTGTACTTTGGTACGGCAACGACGATCCCAATATGGTAGCATACACTCCCGTGTATTGCTCTGCTACTAAAGAACCCGAATGTTACAATCCGAAAGACGCTGACGGAGTAACCTTCTCATGGAACTCTGCCTTTTGGATTGAAAACTGGGTTGCCAACATGGTTTATCCTCGCTATTCACAACTCTTTCCAAGTTTAAAGAAAGCACGTCAAGAGTTAGAGGATAAATATGCAGCACAACAAGCACAAATTGAGAATAAAGCTCAAATGCTATTAAAGGAAGACCCCGCACGCGCTAAAGCTTACCTTACAGACTATTCTGCCGAATGCGCACAAACCATGATGCAGCGTTGGAAAAAGTTAGGCGAATACCTTATCGTGAAGTTTAACGACCAAGCCATTAAACCTGAAAAGGAAGAAAAGTTTGAACTTACACCCGATGGTTTAGGCAAGGCTGTTGAGCGCCCAGGCTTCAACGAGAGCTTCCGCAAGGTCATCATCAATGAGACGGGCGATAAATATCTAATCCCAGAATAAGTCCAAATACCAACCGAAAGACTTAAAGCGCTTTTCGGGCAGACATGTCTACACAAAATGCATACTTATCTATACAAAAGATAGGCACGAAACTATATTGTACCATTATAGGCTGCAAATCAGCTAATCGAACTCACTCGTATTACTGATTCGCAGCCTATTTTGTACTCAATCAGACTGTTGCTCAACAGAAATATTTGTGTAGGCCTTCAAAGGAACGTTTTGTATGTTATACAACAGAAAAATTCCCCATTTCTCGTACATTTCTTTGTGGGGGGGGGTAAAAAAGCTAACTTTGCCCTATGAAAAACTTTTACTCATCTACAAAAAAAGATTTACTTAACAATGGACAATAGCATGAAACGCTGGATTGGCGCTTCTATCTGCTGCTTTATTTTAGGCAGCGGACAGGGAATTGTGGCGCAAAAGGTCGTTTTCCCACAAGAGCAACAAGCAGGTGTAGCTTCAGCTTCAGAGGCCAACAATGAATACACCCTAAAGAATGCTTTGTTAACAGCCAAGTTTGTCAAAACTGAGGGCAAACTCATCTTTAATGGCTGTGAAGAGATGAATCTCAAGCCTGGTACAGAACTCTTTAAAGTAGTCTTGGGAGACGGAACAAGCTTCACCTCTTCTGACATGACATTAGAGAGTGTAGAACTCGTTGATCTATTAGGCGATGCAAAAGCTGTGAAAGGTTCTGACCGCTTTAATGGTAAGGCCATTAAAGCCGTATTCAGACGCGATAAGCTCAACATTACATGGCACGCTGTGCTACGTGACGGTTCACACTACCTGCGCACGACTCTCGACGTAACTGCTGATGAAGACCAAGCCATGCAGTCTATCACCCCCATGCTCTACAATGTCGACAACGAAGCGGCTCAAACCGTTCCCGTTGTTGTGGGCAACACACGCGGCGCATTGTTGGCAAGTAATAAGATATTTGCGGGACTTGAAACGCCAATGGGCGTAAATAGTGCGCAAGTGGCTAATGCTGGTTACGACACGTTCAACCCCAAGGGTTGGAACTCAAGCTCGTTTAGCTGGAATCCCGGCGACGAACTTCCCACTGACATTCGCAACTCAGAGATTAAGGTTGACAACAATGCCGTATCACCCGACGATGTGCGTGGTGCACGCGGTTACATCTCATTCCGTAAGGCTGGTGAACAAACTCTCACTTTCCAATACACAAGTGGTAACCACCGTCTTGACATCGTAGGCGTTGACGTAGTTGATGGTCAGGGAAAGGTTTTAGCTAAAGACTATCACGGAGGCTATACAGGCGGACAAAAGAAGAACAATGTCTATACGCTCAACATTCCTGAAGCTGGAGCTTACGTTCTACGCTACTTCGTAGCTGGAACGACTCGCAGTGACTTTAACAGTAATGGTACCATTACCTTTAGTGAAAAGGTGGCTGTGCCCGTTGTACTCTACGACTTGGTAGCAGGCACGAAGCAAGAAGTAAAAGCACATAAGGTAAAAGCCTTGGGCGTTGAAGACAACATGACCATTTACGACCGCACAGGCTGGACTGTTACCGTTGATGGTTATAACAATGATAATGGCACAGGTTCGGCTGAGGCGATTATCGACGGCAACATCAATACTTATTGGCATTCTCACTATTCAGACAACACCAATAAGGCCATGCCTCACTGGTTTATGGTCGATATGCAAAAGTCACAGACGATAGCTTCAGTAGGCATCGTAACGCGACAAGCTGAAAGTAACGTTAATGGCCACATTAAAGACTTTGAAATCTACACGGGCGACGACGCCAACAACCTTACAAAACAATATACGGGTACACTCACTTACTCTAAAAACCAAGTGTGGGTGGCATTGCCACAAGCCGTAACGGCACGTTATGTAAAGGTGCTCATCAAGTCGTCACAGAATGGCGCCGTATTTGCTTGCTGCGCTGAGTTCAACGTTTCACCCGACAATCCCTATGCCGAACAAGCCCTTACCAACTTCGACGTTGACGATGAGACCACCCGACTGTGGCAACCCTCATCTTGGACTGAAATGGCTTCAGACGACATACCTTGGCGCGTAAAGGAACAAGATCAAGCAGCCCCCAACGTGTTAGAGAAGTCAATGGGTGTCAACTTCAACGTAGGCGGTGGCACATTTACAACTACCTTTAATTATGCAAGCGGTAACAACCGCCTCGACATGGTAGGCGTCGACCTACTTGACGAAAGCAATAGTGTTGTAGCATCTGACTATCACGCAGGCTTTACCGGTACGGCCAAGAATGCCAACACCTATACGCTTTGGGTACCCCAAGCTGGTAAGTATAAATTGCGTATGATGGTGTCAAAGAAGAATGAGGCACTTACCTCATCGGGCAACATCGTACTGAACTATACCAAGGTTGATACGCTCCACATGTTAGCTCCCACCGAGGTGCCTATGCAAGGTTATTGGCGCCGCAACACCACGCTCAAGCAAGGACAGAGTTGGGAAGTAAGTTCTGTTGTAGGACTCGTAGCTCCCGGTCAGCAACGTCGTTCGTTCCTGGCTTATAGCGAGCGTGAACGTGCTGTGCCTTGGCGCGCACTCCCCGTCTACATTTCATGGTACGAACTCAACATCGACCGCAACAACGCTGTAGGTAATAATGGCGTGTACGATGCTTCCGACCCTGACAATAAGAAAGGAAACTACACTGGCAACATGACCAGCGAACAATGCGTTGACGTAATTAATCATTGGAAGGAAAAGTTCTACGACGTATATAACAAGACCCCCTATGCCTTTGTATTTGACGATGGTTGGGACGCTTATGGCACATGGACGTTCAACTCCAACTTCCCCAACGGTTTTACAACCGAGAACAACCTTGCTACAGGCATGGGAGCCGGCATTGGCGCTTGGTTAGGTCCCGTAGGTGGTTATGGTCAGAGCGGAACGTATCGTCGTAAGTATTGGAACAATCGTGGTGGTATGCAGTTAAGCAATCAAGACTACTACAACTACTTTGTCAACTGCTGCAACAACATGATTAAGCAGTACGATTTCCGATTCTTCAAGTTCGACGGTATCAGCGCGCAAGGCACGGCTTATGGTCCTGATGCGGGTGACACTGGTATCGAAAATGCTGAGGCTATTATCAGCATCGAGCGCGACGTGCGCAAGACACGCCCCAACATATTCTACAACACAACTGTCGGCACATGGGCTTCACCCTTCTGGTTCCATTATAGCGATGCTATTTGGCGTCAAGATGCTGACTGCTCAAAAATTAGCAATACAGGTACTGACCGCGAGCAGTGGATTACGTATCGCGACTACATGGTCTACAAAATCTTTACCCAAGGTTCACCTCTCTGCCCTATCAACACGTTGATGACGCACGGACTTATTCTCAGTAAGAAGGGCAAGCCTTATACACCCTCTGACTATAGCTATGATGGTGTTTTGCGCGAGATGCGTTGTGCCTTCGGTTGTGGTTCGGGTATGGTAGAGCTTTACACCGACTACTCATTAATGGACGAAATTAAGGACAACAGCGGCAAGGCTGGTGCTTTATGGAAAGACTTAGCCGACTGCATGGAATGGCAAGAGCGCAATGCTGATGTATTGCCCGACATTCACTGGGTAGGCGGTAATCCTTGGGACGGCAGCAAAGTCAATCCTTACGGTTGGGCTGCATGGAATGGTAAGAAGACTACACTCACATTGCGTAACCCCGACGTAAACGAGCGTACTTTGACCACCACTTTGCGCAAGGTGTTCGACATTCCTGCTTCATTACAAACGACCATTACGCTCAGCAGTGCCTTTGCTGATCAAAAGATTGCTGTTGACGGTGGCTTGAAGGGCATCGACTTAAACACACCGATTGATGTAGATAAAGAAATAACCTTCACCTTCCCCGCCTCTTCGGTATTCGTAATTGACGGTGTAGACAATGGAAACTTTGATCTATTGCCCACTCCCGACGATCCAAAAGGTCCTACCACAGCGATTGGCGAGGTGAACAATCCGTTCATCAACACCAATGCTACAATCTACGACATCTCAGGTCGCCGCTTGGCTACGCCTCAAAAGGGTAATGTCAATATTATCGACGGCAAGAAAGTCGCACAATAAATGCGAAACTACTGAATATTAAATATTGCTATTCAGTAAAATTTCAAAGAGCATATTTGATTTCCTCAAAATTCTACAAAATAGAACCTTAGGAAAGCCAAATATGCTCTATTTTTTACCAAACTGTAAGACTTTATTTACGACACGCGTGCTTAAGAGTCACTTAATTAGCAAAAAAATATCATACACAAATCATTGATTTTCAACAAGCAAAGAAACAATGTTTAGGATTTAGGATAAAAAAACCGCAAAAACATTTGGTTGGTAAGCCATAATGTCATACCTTTGCACTCGCAAAACGGAAATGAGACTTGCACTCTTAGCTCAGTTGGTAGAGCAACTGACTCTTAATCAGTGGGTCCAGGGTTCGAACCCCTGAGAGTGTACAAA
>UQHJ01000047.1 GCA_900540885.1 uncultured Prevotella sp. | reverse complement strand
CAAATTGAGTAGTATGTAATAAGTATGTAAAATTGTATGTTATGTATGTTCTCGCGCTAAGCGACTATAAGTAGATGTTCAAGCCTGCTGCTGCCGCGGGTTGAAAACCCGCCCCCCAATTAGGCAGTTCACCCACACGAATCGTTACAGAGCCATTCATGTATTCCCAGGTGAGGACGCGATGCCCCAACGATTATTAATGCGTGAGGAGGTTCCAAGCCTCGCGTACCCAGAGGACGAGAGAAGAACCGATGATGATGATGATCCAATCGACGAGGCTTAAACCTACTACGTTGAAGAACTGCTGAACACCGGGTATCTCAATCATGGCTACTTGACCTATGAGAATGATTGCACAGGTGGTGAGCAGTCCGTTACAACCTTTGAAGTGGAGGGCACTTCGTCCTGTCTTGAATGCTCGCGCATTGAAGAGGTAGAAGAAGTGGGTCATGACAAAGGTGGTAAAGAGAAGGGTGAGTTCGTAAGGTGTTACTTCGCTCTTCGCTCCAAGTTGGAGGTGGAGGAGGTCGGTGAGGCAATGCACGTCAGCATGTTGGAAGATGTAGAGCATTCCTATGAGTAGGAGGAAGAAGATAACACCTACGCTGACTATCTCGCGCAACATCTCGCCACCGAGAATAAAGTCGGTGCGACGACGAGGCTTGTCGAGCATCACGCTCTTTGAGGGAGGCAACGAGGCAAGAGCCATGGCAGCAAAGGTGTCCATGATAAGGTTGATCCACAACATCTGCGTAACGGTGAGCGGAGACTCTGTACCCATAAAGGCTCCTATGAGAACGAGCAAGCAGGCCGTAACGTTGACGGTGAGTTGGAATAGGAGGAAACGCTGAATGTTTTGGTAGAGCGAACGCCCCCACATAACGGCCTTACCAATGCTTGAGAAAGAGTTGTCGACAATGGTAATGTCGGAAGCTTCCTTGGCAACGCTCGTGCCGTCACCCATAGATAGACCGACGTGGGCAGCCTTGAGGGCAGGGGCATCGTTGGTGCCGTCGCCCGTAACGGCTACGACTTGTCCGAGACGCTGGAGGGTTTCGACCAAACGCTTCTTGTCCATAGGACGAGCACGCGAGATAATCTTGAGGTCAAGAATGCGCTCTTCGAGTTCTTGGTCAGAGAGTGCGGCGAACTCAGGGCCAGTGATGATGTTGCGATCCGTGTCGGTGGGTTGCCACAGTCCGATTTGTCGGCCAATCTCTTTGGCTGTGCCCGGAGTGTCGCCCGTTACGATCTTGATATTAATACCTGCATCTAAGCATTCCTTAACGGCTGCGGGCACATCTTGGCGCACGGGGTCGGCTATGGCAACAACGCCCATGAAATGTAGATGGGTGGCCACTACCTTGCCCTCACTGATAAGGGGAGCAGCGTCGTCGTCAACGATTTGGTAAGCAAAGCCGAGGGTACGCATGGCGCGGTTTTGGTAAGCTAAGAGTTGGGCATTGATCGTGTCGTTGGACACATTGGCTTCAACTGTAGCACAAAGAGAACGTACAATTTCGGGAGCGCCCTTTACGTATAATATACGTTTGCCAGGCATAAGGGCAGAACGCACGAGCGTAGCCATGTACTTACGTTCGGTGGTGAAGGGAAGTTCCTCAACTACTTGTACACCTTCGCGCAGCGCAACATAATCCTCCCCTGCTGCATAGAGCCAAAGCAAGAGGGCACCCTCGGTGGGATTGCCCAGGACGGTGGGGTGAACAGGGTCGGCAAGGTCGAGTGCTGCGGTAGAGTTGACGGCAATGCCTTCCTTGATAAGGCGACTCTCATCGTTATCGGTGAGTTTGCCGTCGGGAATGGCGTAAAAGTTGACTTCGTCAATACGCATTTGGTTCTGCGTGAGTGTACCCGTCTTGTCGGTACAGATAACGGTGGTAGCGCCCATCGTCTCGCAAGCGTGCATTTTGCGCACGAGATTGTTGGTGCGGAGCATACGACGCATACTATAGGCCAAACTCAATGTGACAGCCATAGGAAGCCCTTCGGGTACGGATACCACGATGAGCGTCACGGCTATCATGAGCGTCTGTAGCACGTAGGCTACGAAAGTGGCTATCCCCGTATTGGTGGCAAATATCTCTGCACCTGAAATGTGTAGTGAATGGTTGACATCGAGTCCGTCGACGAAACACATGACAATACGTCCTACAATGATAAGGGCAGCGATAACGTAGCTGGCCTTGGTGATGAGTTTACCTAAACCGTCAAGTTGTTCGTTGAGCGGTGTTTTAACAGAAGAGTCGATTTGTGCGGCTTCGAATACCTTTCCTTGTTCGGTGTGGTCGCCCACGGCGGTGATGCGACAGATGCCGTGTCCCTCCATTACCTTGGTGCCCTTCATCACGAGGTTTGAGGTGTAGGTAGCATTGGAGTCGAACTGAGCGGGGTCGGTAGTTTTCTGACACAAGGGTTCCCCCGTGAGGGTAGACTCGTCTACGCTGAGGTGGGTGGCTTCGAGCAGTTGCGCATCGGCTGGCACCTCTTGTCCTGTAGAAAGAATAACGATATCGCCTACAACGATGTCGCGTCGTGGCACTTGGGTGG
Source organism: uncultured Prevotella sp. (assembly GCA_900540885.1). Classification (GTDB taxonomy): domain Bacteria; phylum Bacteroidota; class Bacteroidia; order Bacteroidales; family Bacteroidaceae; genus Alloprevotella. The sequence continues at coordinate 15,204 of UQHJ01000047.1, read as the reverse complement.
TATTGCCCTCACGAACGACCTCTACTTGTTCATCGTCGTTGACTTGATTTAATAGGTTAAATTCCTTATCGGCTTGGAGTTCGAAGTAGAAGGCGAGTCCTGTGGCCAAGAAGATAGCAATAAAGATGCCCACGGGTTCGAAGAACACTTCAGCTCCCTCACCGAGTCCGAAACGCTCGTAGAACGAGATGCCAATACTGAGCACTCCGGCTATGAGTAAGATGATAATAAGAGGATCGGAGAATTTTTCGAGGAACTGTTTCCAAAGAGGTTCCTTTTCAGGTGGCGTAAGTACGTTCGTGCCATGTTGTGCACGACTTTGGTTGACTTCCGCAGCAGTAAGTCCCGTGTAGCGGTGTTTTTGTTGTGTCATATTTTTCTACAGATTGTTATATTTCGTGGGACAAATGTACGTTTAATTTTGGAATTAAACATTTAAGGAGAAGAGAAACGAGAACATCTACATAAAAATAAGGATAGATAAACTGCGATTTGTCTGCCTAATTGGGGGGCGCGTTCTAACCTGGGGGCGACGCGTCCCCGCGTCGGCATTGCCAACTTGGGGCTCGATGTCCCAAGCTGGCAATACTTGAATTAGTGATATTCAGGTATTTGTTAGTCAAGGCATCGAGCCTTGACTAACAAATGCCGACGCGGGGACGCGTCGCCCCCAGGTGAGGACGCGCGCCCCCAATTAGGCAGACAAAATGCAGTTTACCCACACAATAATGACAATTTCTCAAAAGAATATATAGCTATGGTGGAAGACTTATGAAGCAACAAAAGACCGCGCGAATCACTTCGCACGGTCTTCAACATGAAAAAAATTACTAATTAAAGTAATCGCTTGCGGGGCTACCTACTTCCCCACAAGGTTTTTGTTTTCTTCAAAGAACTCTATTAGTCTTCGTCGGCAGCCGACCAATTGTCGCTGCTCCAACCTTTGCCTTCAGAGAAAACTTCGTCAGTATCTTTGTCACGATTAACCTCTACGCTTGAGAGGGACAGTAAAGCATCTTCAGTGAAGAGGCTCACTGCTTGTGCCTGAGGCTTGATATATGTCTTTTTCATTGTGTAAAAGTCTTTTTGTAGAGGTTAATGATTACTTGATGAATTTCTTACCATTCTGGATGTATACACCACCCTTAACAGGAGCTGCAACGCGACGACCGCTGAGGTCGAATACAGGAGCGTTTACACCATTCTCACCGAGAACTACAGTGTTAACACCAGTAGTAGTACCATTGAAGTTCAAAGCAATAGCTGCATTTGAGAGTGCGCTTGCGTTGAGGTATGCCTTGTTAGCAGGAATATTAGCAACTGAAGCACTGGGAGCGTAGAAACCTACAGTGTTGTTGTTCTTACCAAATACGAGGTAGTTAGCGCGAGGAGCATCGTCAGTAAATGCAATATTGATGTTTGTACCAACCAAGTCGTTTTCGCTAATAGTAGCAGTGGTAGTACCGATATTGAGAGTAGCCTTTTCAGTGTTACCAACAAGTACAACACCCTGGTTAGCAGGAATACCGCCTTCGAGCTTAGTCATGTTGAGTGCATCCTTAGCATCGTTGAGTTTACCAACGTAAACATCAGCATTGTCTACAGAGCTAACATTGAAAGGCAAATAAGCTGTGGCGTAGGTGTTACCCTCAACAGCCTTCATGTCAATTTCTGCTGTTGTTGCAGGAACTACATGCCAATAGGTTGCGCTAAGTGTGTTTGATGTTTCCCAACCAACAACATTGCTTGTACCATCATTATTACTGCAATGTAAATAGCTGTATTGATTTTGGTTTGTATAGTCTTGGAATGTGAAGGTCGTACCAACTTTATTAACTTTATAGCTACCCTTTGAATTAGAATTGTTCTCTTCAAGAGTGATTGGTGCATACCATTGGACGTATTTACCAATGGTCTTGCCTTCAATCATCATACGGAAACGACCAGATTCTGCGTTTGTGAAGGTTACTACAGAGCCAATAGAGTTATTAGCATCAGCATCGGTAGTTAACTTCGTGTTGTCTGTAGTTCTAACGCAAAGCCATTTTTTGTCTTGAGCATTGTACAAACGATAGCTTTTGCCTGCCTCAATAGTTGTTTCTTCAGCGGCAGCAGCATTGATCTTTTTCCAATCTTCAACCAAAGAGTTGATTTGATCTATATTGGCAGTGCTGTTGTTGGCGGCTGCAAAGTGTGCTTTGAAATCAGCGAGATTGTTATCAGTCTCGAGGTAAGAGTTTGTCCCCAAAGCACCTTCGGGGAGTTCGCTTGCCTTAACATAATAATTGTTGTAGTCCTTTGTAGCATTTACAATGAAGCTATTGGGAGCAAATACACGGCATGAAGAACCACCATCGGTTTTATCCCAACCACGAAGCACTTTGACATTGTTAACTTCTTGTGTGTTTACATAATAGTCATCACCATCAAGTTTGAAACAGAACGCGTTTCCTGTGATTCTGCTTTCTGTAGAAGGATAAATTTTAAATTGGTTGCGGTCGTTAGTGGCAGACATAACTGCGGGCTTATTGCCATTTTCAGCTTTTCTCAGTGTAAGTGAAGAACCTGCTGCTTTGTTATAAATCTTGAAACCTTTTGCGAGGTTACCAACGAAGCACCAAAGCATGTTGTCTGAGTAGGTAGCTGTTTTCAAGTCTGTAATAGGGAGCGTAATGTCTTGGTCAGCATTATGGAAGGTCCATACATAGTTTTTAGTGCCACCTAATGGATCGTCGTTGTTATGCATGTCCATTACATACCAAGTTGCATTGTCAAAGCTTTCAGACTTTGTAAAAGGAAGACTTTCACCAAGGGTAACAGTGTACACAGTTGTACCAGCTACGATGTTTGCAGGAGACATAGACTCAACGTGAGTGTAGTTTACACCTGATACAGGAGCGCAGCTTATGTTTCCAGGTAATGCGGCAGTTGTTTTAGTTGCAATTACGTCGTTGTTAACATTGTAGTTAAATGTGAGATTAGCAATGCCCTCTTCAAAGGTCCAAGTAGAATTGTTATTATTTGCAGCATAGAAACCCATGTTGTGACCAACACCACCATGCCAGTTCCAGCTCAAATCACCATTGTTGCCAGCTACAGTGTTAGGGAAAATGTCGTAGCGCTCAGTTTGATTAGCCTCTAATTTAATCTTCCACTGTTTTGCGTTTTCTTGTGTGTCAACGAAGATAACCTTACCAGGACCTTCATTTGCAGTGTTAAAGCTAACGTACTTTTCGTTTGTTTGGCAATACAAGTAGTACTGTCCTTCGTCACCAGCAATAACCTTAAAAAAGGCTACAGCACCCTTGTTTTGGGTTGAACCAATACCAGCTCCGTTAACGGTGCAATAGTAGTTGTTGTTGGGGTTTTTAATCGCAAATAAATGCGATTCGCTGTCTGTTGATGGGGTAAAAACGCCAGCAAAAGCACTTGAGGCACTCAAACCCAGCAAAGTCAGCAAGAAAGTAAATTTTTTCATTCTTGTAGATGGTTTATAGTTTTGTTAATTGATGTGTAATGTTTTGATAAGTGTTTTCGTAGTTAAGAAAGATTTCTCGTCATAGTAAAATGAAAGCAAATTTTCTTTTGCTCATTTAGCTTAACGAAAAGGTTTATTTGTAAATGTACGTGGTTTTATACGTATATTTATAAAATATTTTAATTTAATGGCGCAAATATAGGGGATTATTGTTAATTAACCAAATAGGGGGGGGTAAAATATGTTAACGTGATTATTTTTTGTGGGGAATAAGTGGAATTGTGTGTTTTTCTTTAGGGCGACGATGCGTTTCTTACTGCCTAAATTATAAAACGGGGGGCAGGCCAAGAGCCTGCCCCCCGTTTAGTTGGGAGTTGGGTGTTAGGATTGAGAATGTTATCTTCCGAGCCAAGCCTCGGGGTTGAGGCGGGCCGTTTCCTTACGGAGTTGGAAATGGAGTGTGGCATTGCCAGAGGCATCGGTGGCAATGGTGCCAATTGTCTGGCGTGTCTCGACGTTTTGGCCACGGCGCACGGCCGTAGAGGAGAGGTTGCAATAGACAGACATGTAACTGCCGTGACGCACGATGACGTTGTACATGCCACCGTAGGTGAAGATGGCCGTCACTTCGCCACGGAATACGGCACGCGCTTGTGCTCCTACAGATCCCGTGATGTTGATGCCTTTACTATCGAGTCGTACCCCATTGAGTCCTGCGACGTTGTATGCTCCATAGTGACGCGTGATGCTATATCCTCCTGTGATAGGCATGGGAAGTCGGCCACGGTTGGCTGCGAATGAGGTGCTGAGCGCGCGGTCGGCATTCTCCTCAATCGTAACGGAGGGTGCAGTGGCGGGTTTGGGCGTGTAAGCGGCCACGTTGCGGTTGCGCTTAGTGGCAGCCTTTGTTGTGGCTGTAGCCTTTGATCTATTGGTTTTAGCCTTTGCTGCCGTGGCACGGCGAGCAGCGGCCGCATTTCGTTCGCGTTCAGCCTTCTCGCGTGCTGCCTTCTCGCGTGCGGCTTGTTCGCGTTGCGCTTTGGCTTTAGCTTGTCGAGCGAGTTCGGCCTTGCGGCGTCGTTCCGCTTCGGCTTTGCGGCGTCGTTCCGCAGCAGCGATCTCTTGCTGAATGAGTTGGTCGATGCGTGCATTGAGTTGTTCCGCTTTGCGACGCTGTTGAGCAATAGAGTTTTGCAGTTCCTTTTGTCGCTTATTGAGGTCGTTGATGACCTGTTGACGCTCCTGTTGTTGACCTTGTAGTTTGCGCGTTTCGGCTTGTCCCTCAGTGTAGAGGCGGTTCTTCTCGGTCTTAACGCCGAGGAGTTCGTTGCGTTTCGCTTGCACTTGAGCCTCCTTTTGCCGAATAACTTCGGCTTGTGCGCGTTGGTAACGGCTAAACTGCGTCATGTAATGCAAGCGGCGATACATCTGACGGAAGTTCTTGGCCGAGAGAATGAATTGCCACTTCGAAAGGCTTGACTTGTTGCGAAACATATACGACACCGAGCGTTGGTAGCGACGCTTACACACGGCAAGGTCGGCCTCGAGCAGACGGAGTTGCTGTTCAAGTCCAGAAATGGTGGTGGATAATTCGGTAAGTTCGGCATGTATGCCGTTGACGTACTTTTGTTGCCCTTCGATCTGTACGTTAATTACTTGCAGGTTGGCCAGTTGAGAGTTGACGTCCTTCTTAGTAGACTTGAGCATCTTCTCTTGCTGGGCAATGTTATGCTTCAAGGTGGACTGTTGGCGCTGCAAGGAACGTATCTTCTTATTGGTCTGAGCTGGTAGTGAAAGGCTCAGGATACTAAGAAATACGATACAGAGGGTACGAATGGTGAATATATGAAACGACATTTTGTATTGCATCGTGGATTGAATGAGGCCAGCCTTTTCGTTAAGCCCTTTTCGTTAAGACAAATTTTTGCTATGGCGAGAAAAGGTGCGCGAAAGTGAACTACAATTCTTCAAGAAATTTTTTCAATGTTATGATATCAACTTTTGGAAAGGGAATTTGCTTAAGAATATTAAAATGATGATCGTGAGTTACGATATACTTTGCATTAGCTATAATTGCGCAATCAACGAATTTATTGTCATCTTCATCTGCCTCAATAAGATGAAAGGCATAAGTTGGAGAAATACGGCGTACATTTTTTCGATTTAAGATAGCCGTAATGATATAATCAGAAATCAGCGGTGAAAGATTTCTTGCTATAACTTCCGTATATTCCTCTATAATATCGTTCGTTATACACAAGATATATTTTCCGTCAATAAAATCTTGCCATACCTTATAATACTCATTTTGCGCAGAGATAGCCATTATTAAGCAATTGGTATCAAGTACAATATTCATCATTTATGACGGTAAGGAGTTCGTTCATGCAGGGTTTCAAAACTATCGAATTTTTCTTTTGTCATCTTTCCGCTTGCCCATAGTCTATCAATTTCGGCTTTAGCCTTCTTTGCAAAAAAATCAGATATAGTTTGTTTTAAATCTGCCAACGTTTCAGGAGATTTTACCCATTGCATCATATTGAGCAAGTCAATCTGAGCTTGATTAAATACTGTTGTAGCCATAATATATATATATTTGGCACCTTTTCGTTAAGCCAAATGGGCGAAAGATAGCTTGCTTTCATTTTGCTATGGCGAGAAAAGGTGCGCGAAAGCGAACATTTATTTACATTTGCGAATGTACATACAATATTTGATACTACCAATTTATAAGTGCGAAAAAGTGGGTAAACTTCAATTTGTAGAATAGAACAAGAATAAACATTAACGAAACAATTAATGAAATAATTAATGTTCAATTAATGATAATTAATGTTCAAAACAAAGCGCGAAGCGCATAACATAAATAGTTAACGTTTAAGTTTAGGCGCGCTTCGCGCATTGTTTTGAACATTAATTATCATTAATTGAACATTAATTATTTCATTAATTTTTTTGTTAATTATTCGTTAATGTTCATTCCTGTCTATTCGACAAATTGTTGTTTATTAATGTCTACATTCCCAATTTTCCTAACACCTCTTGTACGGAGCGTTGGGTGTACTTGGACGAAACGGTGGTGGAAGGTTCGATGTCGGTGGTAGCTTTGAGGCTGGAAAGGTTGAGGGAGAGCGTGATGTCCTTCTTCCCTGTGCCCGTTACGGCCATTTGGAGGTTGGTGGGGAAGGGACGACCGCTGAACCGCTCAAAGCTGTCGTAGTTGAAGGCGAACTCTCCACGGTCGGCCTTGTTGGTACTCTTTACCTGAAGGCGGTGAATGGTCTCGTTGGTGGGGTCAGTAAAGAAGCGATAGGTGAGGCGTGGTGTGTTGGTGGGCTGTAAGACGGTTTGATTTGTCTCAGAGCTGACGCTGAATCGATGGAGGTCAGCAGCTTGAAGTTGGTGTTCGCCCGGTAGGAAGAGTTCGTTCCAGAAGAGCGCCTGCAAGGAATAGAAGTCGAGTGAGGCTTGACGCAAGAAGCTAACGTCGGTGTAAGCAGCACGGACGTACTGCTTGTTCATGCGGTCGATAACGAGCACATTGGATGGGGTGAACTCCATGAGTCCGACCTCCATGCCGAGAAAGCGGAGCGAGATACGTACTACCTTGTTGCGCAACATCTGCAACTTGCCGTTTACGCTGAGTTCCTTGCCGCCAATACCCACGAGACGCATTTTGGTGGTGGCGGTGAGACCTGTAGTCGTTAACTTTAGATTGGCCACGCGCTTGGTGGTTTCGAGCGTTTGCTGCTTATTGGGGCCAGGCATGGTGATAGTGCTCACCTCCGACTTGGGCAGTGTGGCGCGTGTGGCGTTCTTACTGCTATGACAGGCGGTTAATAAAAGGGGAAGGGATAAAAGGAGGGGGTAAATGAGTTTCATTGTTTTCTTTAGTTGATAAGTTTTTTTAGTTGACGAGTTTTTTTAGTTGACGTGTTGACGAGTTAACAAGTTGACAAGTTGACGTGTTGACAAGTAAGTTACCTTATATATATAGGAGTACTTGCAACGGGAGCAAATTTCCTTGTCAACTCGTCAACTTGTCAACTTGTTAACTCGTCAACTCGTCAACTCGTCAACTTGTCAACTTGTCAACTAAAACCCTCAAAAAGGTCATCGCCTATAGAGTTTGCGCTTGAGTGTGCGCTTGAGCGTGCGGTCTGTGGTGAGTTGCAGCGCTTTGCGCCAATAGGAGGCGGCTTGGCGGCGGTCGGCGAGGCGAAGTAGAATGTCTCCAGCGTGGTCGTAGAGTGAAGCGCTCTCTGAGGCATCAGGCGCGAAGCGAAGGGCCTCTTCGATGTAGATACGTGCTTGGGCGTAGTCACGCTTGAGATAGAGGATCCAAGCGTAGGTGTCGAGATAAGTAGGGTCATTGCCTCGCGCCTCTACTGTGCGCCGACTCATACGTTCCGCTTTAGAGAGTTGCTTATTGTCGAGCGAGAGGAAGTAAGCGTAATTGTTGAGGCAGTCGAGGTTAAGCTCGTTATATTCTAAGGCACGATCGTAGGCGAGGTAAGCCTCCTCCTTTAGTCCGTGACCATGAAGCACATCACCCAAGAGCGCATTGATGTCGCTTGCCAACTGACGGTCGGTAGACTCGTCGATGCGTTCAACACCCCGTTGCAACGTAGCAATCGCATCTTGGTCGCGCCCCATGCGATAGAGCGCAATGCCCTCGTAATAATAGAAGGTGACCTCATTAGGGTCGTAAAGTTCACCTTCGCGACAGGTGACGGCTACTTGTTCCATATTGCCGCGTTGGAGCATAATCTGAAGCACTTGAAGGCGCGCTTTGGTATAGTCTGGCTCGATATTGAGCAACGTATAGAGCGCTTGCAAGAGAGAGTCGGTAGGCATACGGCGCTCGCTGATGTAGTAAACCTGAAGTTCGGCCATGTCGCGTGACTCTTGTGGCTGCGATAGTGCCTTTCGGAAGAGTTGGAGCACAGGCGTAGAGTCAGCGTGTTGGCGCAGATTGTCCACTGCATAGCCACGCATCGCTTCCAGACGCGCCCCCGACTGCGTGCGCGGGTTGAGCACGACGCGATTGAGGAGGTCGAGGTAGAGCGAGTCCGCCCCGGCAGCTTTATAATAAGCCAATAATGATATCTGAGCGTAACTATTGTCTGGTTCGGCCGTAAGCACGTCGCGATAGATGTCGAGTGCCTGTTCGTGATAGCCGTGTTGGTCGTAGAGGTCGCCTAAGAGTACGCGGTAACGGAGGTCGTAGGGATATTCCGCACAGAGGTCCTCAATGGCTTGATAAGCATGTTCGTCGTCCTTCATGGCGAGGAAAGTCTGAAACTTTTCCATACTGAGTGCTTCGCTCTTGCCATTGGTGCGTTCGAGACGTTCGATCGTACGTATGGCCCCGGCAAAGTCGCCACTGGTCTTGTAAAGCCAGATGAGCGTAGAGAGAATTTCGTCCGTCTCATGTCCTTCGGCCAGTTCTTCATAGAGGTTGATAGCCTCTTGATATTTGGCACTGTTGGCCAAATAAGTGGCGAGCGTCTCTTTATAATAAGGATTGTCGGGTGCTAACTGCACGGCCTTTCGTAGTAGCGAGTCTCCTTGTTGGCGGCTCAGCGTGTCGGAATAAGTCGTGTAGGAAAGTTTGAGTACCCCCATTTCGTAAAGTGCTTCATCGGCCAGCGGATTGATTTGAAGGGCAGCGTTGAGGAGTTCGAATTGCGCATCAATGTGTTCAGCCTCTTTCTGTCGAACGGATTCGAGGAAGAGTTCGTCAAACTGCCGTTGTTGTGCGTAACTAAGTGGGGGAGGAGAAATCGTCATCGAAGCAGCCGTCGAAGTGTGTGCTACTGAAGCAGCTTTCGGCAGCGCATTAGCCGTTGGCTTTGCACTATGACAGGCTGTGAATAATAGCATCACGCTGATACACGCAGCAAAGGGCAAGCTTCGTAGGGAGGCTTGCCTGAGGGAATGTGCAAATGTGCAAATGTGCAAATGTGCAAATGGGGGGAAATGTGCAAATGTGCGAATGTGCAAATGTGCAAATGGGGGGAAATGTGCAAATGTGCGAATGTGCAAATGTGCAAATGAGGGGGAATGTGCAAATGTGCAAATGTGCAAATGTGCAAATGGTCGCATTTTGTTGCTGCGTTGGTGGATGAATTTATTAATGTGCAAATGGGGGAAATGTGCAAATGTGCGAATGATCGTATATTGTTGCTGCGTTGTTATGCCATTAACGTACAAATAGGGGCAGAAAGACTCAGTTGTACAAAGGCGACAATTTGCACATTTGCACATTTGCACATTCTCACATTTGCACATTAACCAAGCATTCTCACATTAATTAGCTCCCGTATGTCCGAAGCCTCCTGCACCGCGTTCGGTAGAGTCGAGCGTTTCTACCTCTTGCCATTGTGCTTGTTCATAGCGTGCAATGACGAGTTGTGCGATACGGTCGCCGTCGGTGATTGTAAAGGGTTCGGTAGAGAGATTGACAAGAATAACACCGATTTCGCCTCGATAGTCGGCATCGATGGTGCCGGGCGTGTTGAGAAGGGTAATGCCGTGTTTGAGGGCAAGGCCAGAACGTGGACGCACTTGTGCTTCGTAACCATCGGGCAGGGCTATGTAAAGTCCTGTCGGGACGAGGGTGCGTTGCATGGGTTGCAGGGTTATATCGTGGTCGAGGTTGGCTCGGAGGTCGAGTCCTGCACTTTGTGCTGTGGCATATCGTGGCAGGTCGTGGTGCGAATGATTGACGATTTTTATATTCATAACAATGCAAAGGTAGTTATTTTGAGGTGAACATGAAATTAAAACGAAAATATTAATATGGTGAGACGGATAAACTGCAATTTAGTGGCCTAACGAGAATGAACATTAACGAAAAAATTAATGAAATAATTAATGTTCAATTAATGATAATTAATGTTCAAAACAAAGCGCGAAGCGCGCCTTAATGTTCATTAATGTTTCCTTCCTCTCAATAAAGTCCCACACATCAGCCACTTATGCACGTATATCAGCCACTTATTCTTTATTTTAAAACCTTTTTAAATAAAATTCTTAATTAAGTGGAAATATTGAACAATTTGTCTTACCTTTGTGGCAATAAAAGGTAAACCTATATTAACAAAAACAGATCCATTAACAATGGGTTTGCCGTAAGTAATCCGATAACTTTAAACCATAATCCTATAAAACCTATTAAAATTATGGCAAATCTCTTTATTAAACACTTATTGTTAGGCAGTGCGATGTGTGCTGGTTCGGCACTGTTGTTGACAAGCTGCATTGACGATTCTTATGACGTCAATAAGATAGACCTAACAATGAAGCTCGGCTCAGAAGGTCTGAGCGCTCCCTTAGGTAATACAGAAAAGATTTATTTGGACGACATTCTCTCCGTAGATGAAAGCGTGAAGCTCGATGCGAACAACCTTTACTACTTGGTAGAAGACGGTACGACCCACTTCAACGTAAAGGTGGACAAGGTGAACACCACCTTTAACGATACGCACATGAGCATGAACTACGAGGTTGTCAACTATGAAAAGGTGCGTGATCAGTTAGCTGCGGAGGGCATTAACGTGCCCGCTGGCACTCCACTGCCCATTGCTGCCAACTTCGTGACCGAAGAGGCAGAAGCGGAGGGTAACCAAAGCATCGACTTCAAGGTTAAGGACATTAACGACGTATCGTTCGTAGAGAGCATTGCCGTTACGTCTACTCCCATTACACTGAAGCTGTATAAGCAGAACTCATCAGACAACGTAACGTTGGGTATCAGGACAGTGAAGGGATTGACAATCAAGATACCTAAAGTGCTCCACGTAGGTGGCTACGATAAGACGAAGTGGGAACTCACGGAAGCTACAGGTAACGCTACCCACCACGTGCTCAAGCAGAAGGGTACACTCACCCTCAACAACGTAGCTGAGGTTGACCTTTGCAATCTCTCGCTCGACCGCGTTGACTTGAACCGCTCAATTGGTAGTTCTAAGGAAATAGTACTCTCTGGCGATGAGGCCAACATCGCGCTCGCTGGTAAGGTGACATTCGGTAACTATAGCAACCGACAGTTTGAGATGCACGAAGGCGACTATGCTTCTGTACGCCTCGAAATCAAGGTGGGCAACAACAATCAGCTCACAGCCAACACCGTGACGGGTAAGTTCTGCCCCTCTATCAATCCTACGGTGAATGACATCAACATCGCTGAGTCATTGCCCGACTTCTTAAAGGACGACGAAGTACGCATCGCTGCTTCTAACCCCACACTCCGCTTCACGTCTGACATGACCAACATACCCGTAGGTATCAACCTCAGTGGCGACCTTACCTCTGTCTATACTAATGCGTCAGACAATAAGTTGGTTAGCTTGCCCGCTACGAGCATGGAGGCTAAACAGAACAACACCGTTTACTATTACCAAGGCGCTGCCCCCTACGATCCCGAAGGCGAACGCGTAGCTACAGACCAAGCCCATGTGACAAACCTTAGCAGCTTGATTGAAAAACTGCCTGAGAGCATCAAGGTAGACCTTAGCAATGGTAAAGTTAACGTACAAGATAAGCTCTATACCATTGAATTGGGCCGCAACTACGAAGCCAATGCCGCTTATAGCGTATTCGTTCCCTTCGAGTTTAACGGTGGTCTGACCATTGTTTATAACGACTCAACCAGCAGCATGCACGACGACTTGAAGGACTTGAAGTCGAATGGTACGCTCAAGGTGACAGCCAACGTACTCAACACCATTCCCCTTGACCTCGTTGTAGGACTCGAAGCACGCGATGTGAATGGCGACGTCATTCCGGGTATCACCTTCACTGAAGCTACAGCTGAGGCTGGCGACGGCACCAACGAGAAGGCTTCTGCACTTACGCTCTCGGCCAAGTTGACTCACGATGACGACTTGAGCAAGATCGACCGCATTTACTTTAAGGTTCGTGCCGCAAGTGGTAGCAATGGTAACCACAAATTGGTATCAACCCAATATCTCAAGTTGAACGATATTAAAGTACGCGTTGAGGGCGGCGTAATAGCTGATTTCAACTAATAGTTTTTTAGTTAACAAGTTAACGAGTGAGTACCCTTTGTTTATACAAACGAACTTACTCGTCAGTTCGTCAACTCAACAACCCAAAAGAAAATTCAACATGAAATTACGTCATATATTATCAATGGCCGCCCTGCTCGCTTTGCCCGCTGTGGCACAAGAGACGTCGACCAACTACTTTATGCAATCGTCGGTCAACCGACATGATATCAACCCCGCCTTGCTTGACAAGCCATACGTGAGCATGCCCCTCTTTATGGGCGACTTCAACGTAGGTACAACGGGTAACTTCGGTCTGAAAACGTTCGTTTACAAAATGGACCCCACTTGGCAAGGCTATGGTGAGAATGGCAACAATCTCACTACCTTTATGCACCCCATGGTCGATGCCAATGAATTCCTTGGTAAGCTGAAGGATAACAACCGCATGTCAGTTAACCTCAAGTACCAACTCTTCGGTTTTGGTTTCAAAGGCTTTGGCGGTATCAACTCGGTAGAGATGAACCTCCGTTCTAACACCAACCTCGCATTGCCTAAGTCACTCTTCAGCTTTATGAAGACGATTGGCGGTCAAGAGGAGTACGACGTGTCGAACCTCGGCATTCGTTCTGAGAACTACGTAGAACTCGGACTCGGCCACTCCCACAAGATTAACGACAAACTCACCGTGGGCGGTAAGGTAAAGTTCCTCTTCGGCCTTGCCTATGCTGATGTAAAGGCAAACGATGTGAAGTTCCGCATGGCGGAAGACAAGTGGGCCGTAACGGGTAACGTAGAGGCTACAGCCGCTGTGATGAATACAAAGTTCACTACTTCTGATAAGGTAGACCCCGACGATCCCGACCGTCATCGTATTGACAAATTAGACGAATTCAAGCCAGGCCTCGGAGGCTTTGGTTTGGCCTTCGACCTCGGTGCTACTTATAAGGTAATGGACGACCTCACCGTAAGTGCCGCTCTTACCGACCTTGGCTTCATCAATTGGAAGAACGCTCAGCACGCCTCTTCAGCAGGTGAATGGGAGTTTGAGGGTTTTGGTAAGGGCAACCACCAAGAAGAAATTCCTATCAACAACGACGGCCGCGACATTGGCGATCAGTTCTCTGAGCTCGGCGATGAGTTAGGTGATGCCTTTGCCGTTTACGACGACGGTTGCAAGTCAACCAGCCGTGCGTTGGCTGCCACACTCAGTTTAGGTGCAGAATATACCTTACCCGTTTATCGCAACCTTCGCTTCGGCTTCCTCTACCAAAGCCGCATGGCAGGTCGCCACAGCTATCATCAAGGTCGCTTCTCAGCCAATATTGCTCCTGTAAAGTGGTTTGAGTTCGCAGTAAGCATGGGCTTTACCAGCACCGGCGTTCAAGGCGGTATGGTAGGTAGTCTCCACGCTAAGCACTTCAACATCACGCTTGGCACCGACCGCTTCTTTGGCAAGTTGAGCAAGCAGGGCATTCCTTTGAATCGTGCTAACAGCAACGTTTCATTAGGCATCTCTTTCCCATTGTAAAAAAAATCCATAAGGCCTCTCTCCCTAACCCCTCCCCCCGACCAGGGAGGAGTTAGGGGGAGAGGCCTCAAATGTAGTTGTAAATTTTGCCTAAAAGCCCCTTTTGTTGTTCTATAATTCCGAAAACCGTGTAAAATCTAAAAAAATACTTGCATTGTATAAGTTGTCCTCCTATCTTTGCGAGCAGATATTAGAAATAAATACCTTTATTAACGCATAAGCTATCAACAGCGTGCGAACATAATCTCTCATTCGCCCTCAGTTGTTGTGCGTTACATTACAAACCTAAACTAATCGATAAGAAGAAAATGAAAAAGTTGTTTCTTACCCTCGCAGTTGCAGCAGCATCTCTTACTGCAAGTGCACAAGTTTATCTAGGTGGCGAAGTAGGCTTCTGGCGCAATAAGGATGCCAATCACACGAACTTCACTATTAAGCCCGACCTCGGCTACAAGCTCTCTGATAAGTGGGACTTAGGCATTGGCATTGGTTACGAACACAATTATAAAAACCACGTTAAGACGAATAGCTTCGAGGTAGATCCTTACGCTCGTTGGTCATACGTTAAGTTTGGTCCTGTTAGTCTTTTCCTCGACATGGGCTTTGGCGTAGCTACTTATAAGACAAAGATTGGTGACCACTCTTCTGACGCTCAGGTAGGTTGGCGCGTAGGTGTTCAACCTGGTGTAAAGGTAGCCCTTTGCAAGAACCTCGACTTCATTGCTCACGCTGGCTTCCTCGGTTATCGCGAGGCTGATGATGCCAACTGCGCTTATGGCGAAGATGGCTTTGGCTTCAACTTCTCTGGCAATAACCTCAACTTCGGTGTAGTTTATAACTTCTAAAAAACGCACCTTCCAAACTCATAATTTGGAATACAGGTAATTTCAAATAAAAAACGGAATCACTCACGTTCGTGGGTGGTTCCTTTTTTTTCGTGTTTGAAACGAAGAGATGAACATTAAGGCGCGCTTCGCGCTTTGGCTTTTGAACATTAATGATATCCATACATTTTCAGAACCTTTGATTTATCTTTCATGTTTCATTTTTATGTTTCAACCTATTGATTATCAATTCTTTTGAAGAGTGAAACATACGACTTTAATGTTTCATTTTTAGTTTCATGTTTCATTTCTCAAAACACTGAGGGAGCGCTTTCACGCTCCCACAGTGTTTTTGAA
>UQHJ01000046.1 GCA_900540885.1 uncultured Prevotella sp. | reverse complement strand
TGAAGCGCAAGGGCGTAGCCAGTATGTTTCAATTTGTGCCTTGGCACAAATTGAGTATAGTATGTAAATAAGTATGTTAAATTGTATGTTATGTATATTCTCGCGCTAAGCGACTATAAGCAACCTGCTGCTGCCGCGGGTTACAAACCCGCCCCCCAATTAGGCAGATAAATTGCAGTTTATACATATCATTAAACGCAATATTACCCATACGATTCGTTATAGAGCCTTTTTTCTTTTCATTGCGCTCGCCTTGCACTATCTTTACATAAGATAGGCAGCGGCTCGGCAATGAAAATAAAAAACGCGTTTTTTCTTTTCATTGCGCTCGCCTTGCACTATCTTTACATAAGATAGGCAGCGGCTCGGCAATGAAAATAAAAAACGCGTTTTTTCTTTTCATTGCGCTCGCCTTGCACTATCTTTGCACACACAATGATAAATGAACAATATCCGTCTAAACTCTTAGAACATGCCGTGCAAGAATTGACACGACTGCCCGGAGTGGGACGTAAAACAGCTTTGCGCTACGCACTCTACTTACTAGCACAAAATAAAGATACCGTTCATAATTTTAGCAATAGCCTAACACACTTATGCGATGATGTAAAACACTGCAAAGTTTGCCACAACATCTCCGACACTGAAGTGTGTGACATCTGTAGCAATACGCAACGTGACCGAACAACAATCTGTGTGGTTGAAAACATTCATAGCGTAATGTCAATAGAGAACACGGGGCAATATCACGGACTTTATCACGTGCTTGGAGGTGTTATCTCGCCAATGGACGGCATCGGCCCTTCTAATCTCGAATTGGATTCTCTCTTTAAACGAGTGGAAGAAGGCTCTATCAATGAGATTATTTTAGCACTTAACCCTACCATGGAGGGCGATACGACAAACTTCTACATTTCAAGACGTTTAGCCGACACGAAAGTCAAGCTATCAGTGCTTGCCAGAGGGGTTAGCGTAGGCGATGACCTTGAATATACGGACGAAGTAACCCTTGGACGCTCCATTCTTGGACGTACTCCTTTAAAATAAAGAAAAATAACAACAGACATGACCAACCATACTACTTCAAGCAAAGACTTAATACTTGCACGTACCTTATATATAAGTGTATGGGTTGCAGTAACCATCTTTGCCCTTTTATGCGAAAACGACCTACTGCCTATCGGATACGTAACGGCCAATGCACAGACGGAATATATGCTCAACCTACTTTGCATCGTACTAACACTCACATGCACTTGGGGCAGTCTACGACTTTTTGCTACAAAGAAAGTACGCAACAGCATTTCAAACAAAACTAACGGACTGCGCAACTGGAACTTGCTGCGTACCTCTATCTTGGCTTTCAGCATCATCGTCAACCTTATTACTTACTACGGATTAGCCAATAGCACAAGTGCCTTGTTCTGCTTATTGATTACGCTCGCAGGATTCGTCTTTTGCTGGCCAAAACATTATGAATAAGTAGGTGTAAAAAAAATATTTTGGACAACTACTTAATTAATACGACGATTCATTATGCTACTACGTCCCCTTGAGCCTGAAGATTTGGAACTACTCTACTCTATCGAAAACAATGAAGACCTTTGGAACTGTTCTAACGCTGACGGCCCCTTCTCGCACTACGTATTGAAGAAGTACATAGCCGAAGCAGCCACCATTCATGAATGTGGACAATTGCGCTTAGCCATTGACATTGCACTCGACAAAACGAACAGTCCATCACGTCCCATTGGCCTTATCGACTTAACCAACTACAATGCTTTGGCCGCAAGAGCTGAAGTGGGAATCACGCTGCTTAAAGAACATAGAGGGAAAGGATATGGTACAAAAGCGCTTCAACTAATCGAAAAATTTGCAGTCGAAAGACTACGCATCCATTCACTACATGCCTACGTTTCGCCACACAACACACCATCTATGCAACTCTTCGAAAAGGCCAACTATAAAATGATTGCGAAACTGCCCGATTGGCACTACAATAAGGGCAAATACGAAGAAATTGCACTCCTCTTGAAGATTTTTTAAAAAAAAGTAGTAAAACATTTGGTACTTCACAAAAAAGTCGTACCTTTGCACTCGCAATCGAGAAACAACGATACACAACGAGAGCAAATACATAAAAGAAGTTGAATGGTGTGTTAGTTCAGCTGGTTAGAATACATGCCTGTCACGCATGGGGTCACGGGTTCGAGTCCCGTACACACCGCACATTCAATAATTTTGGTACCCTGACCGAGTGGCTAGGTAGCGGTCTGCAAAACCGTGTACAGCAGTTCGAATCTGCTGGGTACCTCATTTAAAGAGTAAACTTTCATTTGAAAGTTTACTCTTTTTTATAATACTTCTACTTTCAGTTAGGCAGAACTGATCTGCTGCCGCGGGTTGAAAACCCGCCCCCAATTAGGCAGATAAGCTGCAATTTATACATATATGTGTGCAAGAACAACCTTACCCACATGATACTTTACAGAGCCCTTATTTTGTTATCTTAAGATAATGTCTTCGAAAACACTTTGCTATTTCCTTTTTTTTTACGAAATTAGCAACAATTATTTACAAAAAGTTTTGAATTGCAATTTGCACAATTCAAAATAACACAATAAACCACAACTTAACATCTGTATGTCTGAAGACAACTATATGCAGGCGCAAGCCATAAGCACTACATTTGGCTATCAAGAAGAGGACGAGACCCCCTCAAATAACGGACGCGCCTATGCCACTATTAAGAGCAATAATAAGTGGAAGCGCAAGCTTGGCATTTGGATTTCAAAGCACTTGAGCAAAAAGCAATTCACCCTGATCTTGGCCTTACTCGTAGGACTGGGTTCAGCCATTGCTGCTCAGTTACTGAAATTGTTCATTCATGAGATAGAGTTCATGCTCACCTCACAATTTGACGTAACCCACGCCAACTGGCTATTCCTTATCTACCCTGTAGTCGGCATCTACCTTACTGCTCTATTCATCAAATACATCGTACGCGACGACATAGGTCATGGTGTAACAAAGATACTTTACGCCCTATCACGCCGACAGGGCAACATTCGCAAGCACAACTGTTGGTCGAGCGTAGTCGCCTCAGCCCTTACCATTGGTTTTGGTGGTTCCGTGGGTGCAGAGTCGCCTATTGTTCTTACAGGTTCTGCCATTGGTAGCCGATTGGGACAAATGTTCCAACTCGACCACAAGACCATGATGTTGCTCATTGGGTGTGGCGCTTCTGGAGCAGTCGCAGGCATTTTCAAGGCTCCCATTGCTGGCCTTATGTTTACGCTTGAGGTGCTCATGGTCGACCTCACCATGGCCTCACTACTTCCACTGCTCGTTAGCTGCCTTACGGCCACTTGCATCACCTATGCTTGGACAGGAATGAGTCCTATGTTTGATTTCACGCTAAACAGTCCCTTTGAAGTCAACCGAGTTCCGACAGCCGTTCTGTTAGGCATCTGTTGCGGTTTCATCTCGCTTTACTTCACACGTGTTATGAACTGGTTTGAACAAGTGTTCGGACGACTCAACAATATGTATAAGAAGTTAGCCTTGGGTGGATTAGTCTTGGCCTTGCTCATTTACTTCTTTCCCCCACTCTATGGCGAAGGCTACAGCACTATTTCTGTCCTATTAAATAGTCAAACAGAGGCTGAAGCCAACAACGTACTCAACAATTCACTCTTCTATGGGCACCCCGAATTGTTGTTAGTTTACTTAGGCCTTATCATTGTGTTTAAAGTATTTGCTACGACGGCTACCAATGGCGGTGGCGGTTGTGGTGGTACGTTTGCACCTAGCCTATTCTTAGGCTGTATTGGCGGCTTCGTCTTTTCGCGCCTTTGGAACGTCTACGGCCTTTGGGACATTAGTGTACCCGAAACGAACTATGCCCTTTTAGGCATGGCGGGCGTTATGAGCGGTGTATTCCATGCCCCTCTGACAGGTGTATTTCTCATTGCTGAACTCACGGGTGGCTACCAACTATTCATCCCCCTAATGATTGTGTCTGTAGCCTCTTATCTTACCATTCATGCCTTCGAAAAGCATAGCATTTATGCCATGCGTTTGGCACGTAAGGGAGAATTGCTCACTCACCACAAAGACCAATCTATCCTCACCCTTATGTCGCTCGATGCCATTATCGACAAAGAGCGTCCCCAACTCCACCCCGACATGTTTTTAGGTCAAATCGTACAAGCCGTGTCAACGAGCAAGTCGCTCCACTTTGCCGTAGTCGACATCAAGGGAGGCATGTTAGGCGTTATCAACGTCAATAAAATTAGAAAGATTATATTCCGAAGCGAGTTGTACCGTATGTACAAAGCCAAACAACTCATGCAGCAACCTGAAGTTATTCTTTACACTGACGACAATATGCAAACCGTCATGGATAAGTTTGCTCGTTGCGATGCAGGCACCTTGCCCGTTGTAAAGTCTGACAACACATTTGTTGGTTTTGTTTCACGCACCCGACTCTACGCTTCGTATCGACAGATTATGAAGGACTTTTCGGAAGAATAGCCCCATGGGGAATGTGCAAATGATTGGGGAATGTGAGAATGTGCAAATGTGCAAATGATTGAATAATGTTCTAATTGTTCAGCGTAAGCACATCAACACATCCACACATTTCCCAAACATCCGCACATTTCCCAAGCATTTGCACATTTGCACATTCTCACATTTGCACATTCCCCAAGCATTCGCACATTTCCCAAACATTCGCACATTTCCCACCTCATGCAACTATACGGACTTCTGGGCTATCCGCTCGGCCACAGCTTTTCTGCACGTTACTTCGCTGATAAATTTGAGCGTGAACACATTGATGCCGAATATCGTAACTTTGAATTCGACAGCATAGAAGAAGCCATGCAACATCTCATGGCACAACCCAACTTAATAGGCTTTAACGTAACCATACCCTACAAACAAGCCGTTATGCCCTATCTAACGAGCCTTTCACCTGAGGCTGAAGCCATAGGTGCAGTCAACGTAGTTTGCGCACAACATACGGACCATGGGAAACTCGTGTTACATGGTTGTAACTCCGATGTCATAGGGTTTAGCAACTCTATCCGTCCCTTGCTACGCCCTGAGGTACACAAGCGTGCTTTAGTATTAGGTACAGGTGGTGCTTCAAAGGCTGTTATGCACGGTCTTAAACAAATGGGCATAGAACCAACCTATGTTAGTCGCACTGCTACACTGGGTCGCTTGACTTACGAACAGCTCACTCCCGAAGTGATGAACGATTATAAAGTCATTGTCAATTGTTCGCCCGTAGGCATGTATCCTAAAGTAGACGCTTGCCCCGCTATCCCATACGAGTTGCTCACCCCCGACCACTTATTATACGATTTAGTATACAACCCTCTCGAAACGCTTTTTATGAAGCGCGGAGCAGCACAAGGAGCCGTCGTTAAGAACGGACTTGAGATGCTACACCTGCAAGCCGATGCTGCATGGCAAATGTGGCACACCAACTAATTCCTCAAAAGAACATGGACTTTCTACCTTCCGACCCTGCCATATTAGTGTCGACCATTAATATGTTACTACGCGATGAAGAATTCGACTCTCTTGAGTCACTTTGCTATGCCTTCAATCGCGAACCACAAGATATTATTGCTTATCTGGCGCAACACGGCTACGTCTATAGTCTTGAGCAAAAGCAAATGCGCCCCAAAGGATACAACGAATGATTACACGCGACAGCATCGAAACGGCCTATTGCTTCTTTCACCAGAAAGAACGCGTCTTTGCCCACTCCACCATGGACTGGCAAAAAGACGATATTGAATATGCCATAGCCTCCTACGTTGACGAGATGAACGCTGAACTTTATCAACTCCTCTCACACGGCAACACCAACTTCTTACGCAACCACGCCACCTTTCACCAAGAACTCATTCAAGCCGTTGAAGAACTTGAAAGAATGTGTAACTAACCATTAGCACATTAATACACATTAGCATATTTTCCACATGAACCTTAAAGCCCCATTACTCGAAACAGCACAAGAACTCTTCGCTACACTGACACGTATCAATCCACAACTTGAAGTACGCAAGCGCTATGGCATCTTGCGAAGCATACTCAATATCGCGGTTGAACAGCAATTAACTGATGTAACGATTAAGCTAAGTGGACTATATGCTAAAATTGACTATCTCATTAAAAAGCACCAGATCAGTCAAAACGACCGCAGTCTTTCATTTGCCATAAACGATGCCCGCGTACGACTGAGTGACCTTACCGCCACTACTGACGAAGAATTACAAAAAGCATGGTCGCAAGACCTTAAAGCCATAGCCCAATTCATCTCTCTCATATACGATGCTCCCATCCCTGCACAACTTCAAGGCTTTTTTTCTCTAACCTATGAGCGTATTTTACCCCGAAGGATTAAGGATAGTATCGGCAAGGAGTTGAGCTACATTAAATGCACTATCCTTCGTTGGGACGATACTTACATTTATGCTACGCGTGAGGACGATGCCACCGAAGTGTGCATCAACTATATCAAAAGTAGTCCTTACCTACCTGGCGACCGCAGCTACTTACGTCGTATTATGGTAGAGGGCGAACACGTCAATCTAATCCGTCCACGTACCGACCACGATGGCACACTACTCCCCGAACTCATCATCTATGCCCCCGACTACCTTGTTAACGTTACGTCCGTTGCAGGTTGTTTCGATGCCGTAGGACGCTCTCCTTGGACGGAATTACTACGCCGCATCAGTCCTTATACGGCTACGCAACCCATCTTATTAGGTAACTTTGCTGGACAATTATTAGACGAGGTGGCCTATAAGAAGGACATTTCATACGCTGATAGCATACGCTCTTTCTTTAAGCAAAATGCACTCGCCATTGCTACGTGCAACGAAATGGGCAATGAGTTTCACCAAATGGCGCAACAACAGAAAGAGAATATTCGTCATATCATGGCGAATGATTTTGAACAACAAACTGACCAATCATTTCAATCTGAAGAAGTAATACTCGAACCGACTTTCTTCTCTGACACGCTCGGTCTGCAAGGACGTATGGACTTTCTTGACCTCAACTATCGCACTATCATTGAACAGAAGTCGGGCAAGTGTAAATGGCTACCGGGCAAGGGAAAAGAGGAATACGCAGGCAAGCAAGAGCCACATTACATACAGATGCTGCTCTATCGTGCGTTGCTCCATTACGACTACAAGCAACTTCGTGCTGACGAGATGCAAGCCTTCTTACTCTACTCGCGCTACCGTGACGGACTTGACCTTGCCACTTCCGCTCCCAAACTCCTTTTCGAGGCTTTTAAGTTGCGCAACATTTTGGCTTATAGTGAGGACTGGTTTACGCGCGGTGGACTACGCCGTCTTGAGACGCTTACGCCCGAACAGATATATCCGTATGCCAATGGTACGCTATGGCAACGCTACAAACGGCCACAATTGGAGGAACTACTTGCCCCCATACATCGTGCTTCTTCATTAGAGCGCAGTTATTACTTCCGTTTCATGCAGTTTGTTGCCAACGAACATGCCCTCTCACGCATTGGCAATCGTACGAAAGAGAACTCAGGCTTTGCAGCTACGTGGAATACTACCATCGAGGACAAACGCGAAGCTGGCAACATATATGAACAATTAAGCATTCACCCCATCGTCAACGATGAGGGAAAGATTGAAGACGTTCATTTTACATTCGACACAACCCAAAGTACTACTATTGATGCCGACCTCTCCAACTTCCGCGAGGGCGACATCGTACTTTTCTATCCTTACACTGCTTACGAGCAGCCTGATGCTACCGCTACACTGGTGTTCCGTGGTACGATTACCGACATTCATACTGACAAGGTGACCGTCCGCTTGCGCAACGCACAGACTTCCCGCAACGTGTTCGACCATTACCACACCAAAGTGTGGGCCATTGAACACGACTTTATGGAGTCTTCGTACAATGCACAGTATCGTGGGCTGCACGCCTTTCTGTCTGCTCCCCAATCGCGTCGCGACCTTTTGTTAGGCCAACGCCAACCCTCTATCGAACCGCTCAAGGCTCGCCAAGGAGACTATGGCAACGCTGAATTCAACCAATTGGTTGAAAATGCGTTACAGGCTGAAGACATTTACATCGTCATTGGCCCTCCAGGCACTGGTAAGACTTCCTACGGCATGAAAAACATTCTCACCGAAGAGTTGCTTCACGCCAACACCAACGTGCTTCTACTTTCCTACACCAATCGCGCTGTGGACGAGATCTGTAGCAAGTTAGTGGAAGAAGGCATCGACTTTATACGCTTGGGGAGTGACTATAGTTGTGAGAAAGCTTATCGCCCGTACCTACTGAGCGAGCGCATTAATCAGATGGAACACCCCAACAAGCAATTGGTTATCAATCTGATAAAGCAAACGCGCGTATTTTGTGGCACGACCACTGCATTAAGTGCTGCTTTACCTCTTTTTGAACTCAAGCAATTTAGTCTTGCCATTATCGACGAGGCTTCACAAATTCTTGAGCCACACTTGCTCCCTTTGCTCTGTGCCACACACAACGATGAATGTGCTATCAAGCGCTTTGTACTCATTGGCGATGAGAAGCAGTTACCCGCCGTTGTGCAACAAAGCGCAGAAGAGTCTGACGTAAAAGACCCGCAACTGAATGCTATCAGTCTTCATAATTGTCGACTCTCTCTATTTGAGCGTCTGCTCGACCTTTACGGATTTAACGAAGACGGCTCGCGCAACGAACAAGTCTGTCACATGCTCACCCACCAAGGGCGTATGCACCACGACATTGCCTACTTCCCCAGCCTCAACTTTTACAATGATGCCTTGTGCGAAGTGCCACTTCCTCATCAAACAGAAGCTACACCACGAGCCAACAGTCCTCACGTAGATTGGAAAGACATGGCCTTACGCCACAATCGCATAGCCTTCATCTCCTATCCTCTTAGTGATGACCTAAATGAGATGGAACCTCCTAAAGTGAACGTTATCGAGGCCAATATTGCTGCTCAATTGGCACAACACATCTACCAAAAATGCAACGATTTTGATGTACTGAAAACGTTGGGTATCATTGTGCCTTACCGCAATCAAATTGCTACCGTTCGTGCTGCTATCGACCGCCTGGGCATTCCGCAACTGCACGACATCACGATCGACACCGTTGAGCGTTACCAAGGTAGCCAGCGCGACTATATCATCTATAGTTTCACGGCCAAGCATAAATATCAGTTGCTCTTCCTTACCAACAACGAATACGTTGACGAACGTACTCACCAAGTGATTGACCGCAAGCTCAACGTGGCCATGACGCGTGCGCGCAAGCACCTCGTACTCATTGGCAACGCTCCTCTGCTATCACACGACTATACGTTCAATCAACTTATCAATTACTGTAAAGGACAGCAAGCGTTTATTGACTTCCAACTTTCTAAAAAGATTTTGCAATAGAGTAGCAAATTATTCGTAAGCATCCCATGCAGGCCGTATTGAAAAGACTCCAATACGGCCTACGTGGGATGCTTACGTTAATTCGTTCCTTAACTTCTAATCTTCCATTTCGTCCTCATCTCCCCCTGTTTTTGGTTCAGGGTCAATCAACCCCTCGTCTATCAAGTCGTTGATTGGCTTACTCAGACTACGGCGCAATTCATCGCGATGCGACTGCAAGTTATTGAGTGCTTGGGCATAAAGCGACTTCGCCGCATCTTCGTCCTTATCAGGCCAATGTTGTTGCACCACCTCTTCTATACGCTCCGAAAGAATTGCAATATCGTTTATGCAGAACCCACAGCCACGTTTAGTGCACTGCGATAAATCTCTTAACAAAGAAAGGAAGTCGTCAATGTCCCAATCCTTGTATTTATATTTCGTTTCCAAATGCTCATACGACCTCTGCTGCAAAGGCTCACCAGGCACAGTTTTAAGGTTCAACGACCATGACACGACTTTGACGCTGTTATTGCACGGGGTATGATACGATATCACATAGCCATCGAATGCTGTACAGGTGCCAAACAACAAATCTATCGGCACATTACATACAATAACCGTTGACGGTTCGTCATCGTCGCTCGAACAGCCTACAAATGCCACGTAGCCCATACTGCGCATCAAGCAACAATAGTCTTTACAATTCTGAATGGCCTCTTCTCGCTTCAAGTAATCGAGTTGTGGAGAATACCAATGATCGCGGAAATAGATTACTGCCATACTGCCTATAAATGAGGCTCCTAACTCCTCCGCCCACTGATTTTGGGGGTCGAACACTACTGGATTGTTGTTTGTCATATTATTTGATTGTGTTAAGTAATTATTAGTACAAACGATTCACATTCATCTCAAACAGGTCTGGCGTAATGCACATAATTTCGTCCATTGTGAAATCTTCCATCAAGTCCATAAATGACCAACAGATTGGCAGGTGATACTGCTGACGCAGCTCTTTCCAATTATCATTCAAGTCGTTATCGGATCTAACATGGTGTGCCCCCAGTCAGCTGCTTCGCTACGCAGTTGGTCCTCGCACTTGCGGAAGTGGTTATCGTGCAGAATGACGGTTGTGACATGGCGCCTGGTTCTTAACATCACGTCCAAGCAATATTTGCTACCTGCGTGGTAAAGTTTGCACGCTTCGTCGGGATAGTGGCAGCCATGTTCGGGACAGGACTTTAACGTTTCTTTTATACCCAATCCCAAACTTACAGTGCCCTTTATAATGTATCGGCGTAGAACGGCAGATTTTCGCTTTTGGTATCTTCGTCCCACACGCAATGCCTCAGCCACAGCATATTCGAGCGAACATTCTGTAAGCTCCGCCACCCGTTTGTTTAGCATGGTGACATGGGCCACCTCCTCGGGGGTGAAAGATGAATGCGCCTGCCATGCCTTTGAAACATACATGCTTCTTCTAAACAATTCGTAGTTCACAGGAATTCTTGTCATAAACGATTAATTTTGCCTTTTTGCTTACAGCTCTATATAGTACTTTGTCTTGCGTATTTCAAAAATACGCTATAAAATTTGTCATTTGCGCTAATATTCTTTTGCATACGCTTTGCACGTTTCGTCGTACAGCATTGATAATCAAGCGTTTAACCGCAGTAAAAAAAAACGAACAAACGTGACATATTTTGACGAGCGTGTGCGCAAGAAGCATCTACGCCGAATGGGAAAGCTGGTCAGTAAGCATCTCATGCAGGCCGTATTGAAAATTGAAGGACGCACTGATAAAGACGACCGATACCTATAGTACGCCGCCTCAGATAATATGGATAGACAATTCAACAATAGCGACTTTGGGTAATTTCAGTGCTTCGACAGGCAAGACGAAAGCGAAGAAGACTTTTAACGTCTCAGCATTGGTTGCAGCATCATTGGCAAATGGTCAGGTATTGAACGATCATGCCAGTCTGCCAGAGGGCAAACGACGAATCCTCTATGTCAATACGGAACAGAGCCGCTATCATTGCCACAATGTATTTATACCGACCTAACCATAGAACAGCATGAGGGGGCTTTGGTATCAGCTTTTGCTGGTAAGCCTATCAAGGGCTTTGAGAAAACCATTCAGGCAATGATACCTGCATACGAGGCTATAGGGGGCAAGCGATGTCGAAGCGTGATGGTGAAAGTGTTGCAGTACTTAATGAACGACTTGAAGTTGGTGAAGCGATACGACAAGATGTTCTATTATGGAGAAGTTCCGACAAATGTGCAACTGTTTGAGGAGGACGAATAAAACACTTTAGCAAACACTTTACTATATGGGTGTGCCTATAGAGAATAAAGTAAACGAAGTATTTTTGGAGTCCCCCAAAAGACCATATGTGACAAGACACAATGGACTTAAAAACACTTCGGAATATGGTTTACTTTATCGGGGGCCAATAGAGGATAAAGCAAATAAAGTGAATTTGGAATATGAAGCCCATAGGATGGTGTTACAGAGTAATCTATCTGAAAACACTTCGGATTTTCGTTTACTTTATGGGCATGCCTATAGTAAGTGAAGCAAACAAAGTGATTGACAAGTAGTAAGTATGGAATAAAAAGCAAGTAATAGTAATGGATATTTCAGAAGCTAAGAAAATAAGCATAGTGGATTATCTTGAAAATATGGGATATACCCATGCCAAAATTCGAAGAGGGCAATATTGGTACCGCTCACCATTGCGTGAAGAGAAAACATCCTCGTTTGTAGTGAATAACAATCTCCATGAATGGTATGACATTGGAATTGCAGAAGGTGGTGATTTGATAGAACTGAGCAAACGTATGTATAACACCAATGACATACATACCGTTCTGACTATGATAGAACGTGATAGCTATGGACTGGTAAAAGAGAAAAAGCGGTAGGAATGTTTGGAAGTTTGTTCAATGAAGGGTCTTTGTTCTGTGGTATTGAACATTGAGCCCTCATTGAACATCCATTCCCTATAAGCGGAACCATAACGAATTAAGTTATTGACTAATGATTTCCATGACCAAAGGACATAGCCGGATTTGGTGTGTTAACGAATCAAAATCAAGGATATATGTTTGATTTTTACAAATCAATGTTTTTCCTTTGACTGGCATAATGAAAGGTTCTCTTTAGAATGTAAGCTATTTTTGACCACTCAAATCAAAGATTCGGCTTCATCAAATGACAACAGAAGCGTGGGTAAGGTCGGAACGAATGGTAATCTTTCCGATGCTGTTACTGGTGGAAATTCCCCACAACAAAACTACTCCAAACAGTCTGTTGGCAATCCTTCTTCCCTGCAAGAAGCAGATGCCAAACAGAATAAGGGAGAACACAACACATATCCACAGCATCTGGCAGGAGGACAAACACAACAGTCTAACGGTTCTAATGACAATGGTTACAAGCCTAACGACTCGAATAACGGCAATCAATAGGCATACAGAGGCTAATGAGCCTCCATACTGAGAAATCATCCCAAAGGACGATTGACCACCATAGGCTACCGCCAAACTGTTATACGTTTAAGCAGCCTTGGGGACGGACGCTGTTAAAAAAAAGTGCCGTCATTTTATAGGTACTTTTCGAGAAATCCTTTTGTAATACAGAAGCCGTGTCCGTCTTTCTGTATTCCTAAAAGTTTCTCGGACTACTCGCAGGCTCGCAGTCGTGACCACCTTTGCAAGGTGCTTGTAATCATCCCATTTTAATCAGAGACAAGGACAAATGAGAAAGAAGAAAATCAGTGGGTTTATTCGTTTCGTTGTCAATCTTGATAAGATAAATTTATTTCTTTGATCGGTAAAACTCAAACATAAAAGCTTGTCCTTCTGTTATTTGACAAACTGAAAAACCTCCGTTCTTCAAGGCACATTTCATAACTGAAACTTTGCCATTCATCAAATCACCAAAATTGTTTTCTGCCACAAGTGCTTCGGATTTAGAACGAAGCTTATATCCATAATTGATAAGTTCCTTTCTGAAATTATATCCATCTTCTCCAAATAATCGAAAGCTCAGATATATACAGACTTGCTTGTCTTCGGTGAACTCCATGGTAACAGGACATTTAGGAAAGTTATAAAACACTTTCCCTCCTGAATATGCTGATGGGTAAACCCCACAATCTTTCTCAATATTTTCTTTTGTGAAGAAACTTGCTCCAACCCAATTAGCAAGGTATTCTGGAGTCAGCAATTTTTCACATCGTTCTTCCTCTTCCTTTTCAACTTTGAATCTTTCATTGTTTATCGAATCTAATCTTGCCTTGTTTGCCAATTCGACTGCTTTTTTTCTGGCTTTCTCTTTTTGAATAAATTCTTCCGAATCATAAGGTGGTAAATACATCAATTCTCTTTTACTCAATAAAAGAAGGGAATCTCTATAATAGCCACTTTTTACCCTTATAGATACCTTTTTTTCAATAGTTTTGTTTTTTTCGAGTACATCATCTATGCTAAACAAGTTGAACATATAATCAGAATGCCAACCTCCTAATTTATCCTGGTATTGACCGAAATGTATTTTTTCGTTTCGACTAGTTAACTCCAGAATAATGTTTGCTTGGCAAGAATATTCTGTACTATCTTGATATGTCATACTTTTTATGAATATATCAAGTCCTTTGGTGTTCTTTTTGTTTAGAGGGATAGATACTCTTGCCCCTTCCTTTAACAGTGGCAAAGTGCTCTGTGCAAATCCTAATAAAGGAATTATTATTGCAATAATCGGAAAAACAAGTCTCTTAATCATTGTATATTCTATTTGTAATTTGACTATTCATTTTTTCTATTATTTAATTTTAAAAGTTTTCATGCAAGTCTGTTGGAACAAGAAGTTCTCTTGTATCTATTTTTAACAGCTTAGCAATCTTACTTAGTGTTTGTAAATCTGGCTGAGCAGAATTAGAGCACCAACGACTGGTTGTTGTAACACTAACTCCAAGTTGCCCTGCTAACCATTTACCTGTTTTCTTTTGTTCTACAAGAACTACTTTTATTCTATTAAGCTCATTCATTGTAATTTTATTTAAGTTCAATGCAAAGATATATACATTTATTGTAATAAATGAGAATCTTCAGGAAATATTGTATAGTGGCATAAAAAATATGTTTTATTACTTTATTTGCTACTATCTTACGCACAAAAAAGTAACTTTTGTGATTAACATACAACATTAGGGCTTTACTCCCGAAATGAAAGAAAAGGAAAAATATCGTTGTTTTCAGTGTTAATTTATGTTTTCTCATGCTTTCATTTTGGGTTTTCTCGATTTTATTGTTCCTAATTTGTTTCTTTCGTCATTTTATAATTCCAATTAGTATTGATTATCAGTACATTACGAGCAATCAGTAAGATTTCAAGAATCTCGGTCACTATGCCCAGTGGTTCTTCTTGTTCTTCTTCATAATTGGCTTCGTTATGACTTTCTTAGTAATCTTTCTTGCATTAAAGAACTTCTTGTAGTTTATAAATCCATACTCCACTTTGCAAGCACTTCTCTTGGACGAAGACGAGTAATGCTATACGACTCAATGGTATTGCCGAGAGTTCTTCTTTCAAACTCAGAAGTGCCAATAAGGTTGTTTGCTGTGACGGAGAATTCCCAACGCTTAGCCTTGTAGGCAATGGCAAGGTCAAGAAAGTAGTTTATACCGATGCTCTTGTCGTTGGTATGGAAGAGTTCGTTTTTTACGCTCAGCATCCATCCTTTGGCAGGGAATACATATAGTTTAAGAAAATGTTCCCAATCGGTTGTGGGGTCGGAAGAGAGTTCGGGAGCCGTGAGATTCTTCTGCTTGTAAATGTTCACATTCGACTTACCCTCAACAGAAAGAAATCTCGCTGGACACAATGAGTAGTTGAACGAAACGGCGGTTATGTTCATACGTGCGTAATTCACAATGCCCGACACAAGCATATTATAATCTGTGATGTTGTGTGAGGCGCCAATACCGACAAGTGTCTTTGCCCATCCAAACGATTTGCTTACACGACCAGAAACACCTATTGTCTGCATGGCATATTCCTTGTCTGTAGCAGTCGTGGTGTAGATATTGCCGTTCATCGCACTCTCGTAAAGGATGTTTCCCGACATTCTATTATATGAAGGACGAATATTAAAGAACAGTCCCGACACAGGATTGGTGTATTTATATGCTGCCGTTGCATGAATAGAGTGAGTAGTATCCGTCTTGCCTCTATTCACTTTCTGAGTGCGATAACTTGTGAAGATAGGAGTGTCATAGATAGACCTTCCCATCAATGGCGCATTAGCATAACCAACATTAGCCGAAAATTCAGAAACAACAGTTGCCTTCCAATTCCAACCCACCGAAGGGTCTATCCACAGATGATTGCTTCTTGACTCACGGTAAGACTGATGGGCATAACTTATCTTCGACTTTATTCCTATCCTGTGCTTTCCGAAAAGGAACGACATTGAAGGAGTCCAATACGTGCGAAGCAACTGATACACATTCGTCTTCTCCGCTTCCTCGTCCATTGCCACACCAATACTCTGATAGTCGTAGTTCACTCCCAACTCATTGTTGAGATAGTGTCTGCCGACTTTCAGTTTATATTGCATTTCATTCTGCGTGGAGAAGAAACCGAGATTCAGCCGTTCTGTCATTCCACCAATGGTGAGCAACTGTCCTGGCAGATAGCTATAGGTCCAATAACTGTCAACGTTATATATGTTGCCCTTTGCCGTGGTGTGCGACATCTGAAAATCCTCAGTAATACTACGCTTGTGCGGCTTCACCATCATGTCGGTGCGTTGTCCGTTGTACATCATCGTGCCGATACTCTTGTTAAAGTCAATATAGCCTTTAAGGTTGTTCTTGATGAAACTCTTACTGCCGTTGTACTGATAGTTGGCCTCACCCTTCCATTCGCTTCGGGTGTTGCAGACATTCTGCTCCTCAACTATGACTGGCATATCGGCAAGGGTGAGATAAGTGGATGAACTATGGTCCTGTATATCGGTCTTGTCAATAAATCCGTTGCCTTGCACACGCAGTTCCGAATCCTTGCCAGTCTTCCAAAGCCAGTTGCCGACAACAAGATGACTATTGTTGAAAGTATATCGGTTGTCTGCAAGGTCGGGAGCCGCAACCGACATCATAGAGAGAAAGCCCGATTCAGAGCCAGTACTTCCCTTCAACAATGCAGCAAGATCGAGCACCTCATTGTCGAGTTGCTTGCCGATGTTGTTGTTCTTGTACATCATCAGCGTCTGATACTTTTTGTTGAAACGCATACCCATCAGTCGGCAGTCGTATAGAAAATCATCACCATAACCCAAACCTATGTCAGCCGCTCCCGTCCATACGGCTTTGGCATCATCCTTCAACACAAGATTGAGAGCAGCCTGTTCGCTGAACGACACGCCACGCAACGACTTCACCGACTGATGATTCTCCAACACCTGCACACTCTTTATCTTATCAGCTGAGATGTTTTGGTTGGCAACACCATATTGCGCCCCCATTAAGTCAAGTCCCTCGATATAGAACTTGTTGATAGGTTTTCCTTGGTATTCCACCTTGCCATCCGCTTTCACCTCAAGTCCAGGCATCTTGGCTATTACATCGGCAATGCTTCGGTCTTGCCCCTGGCGGAAACCAGCAACCGAATATGTGAGCGTGTCTCCTGTGCTTTTTATACGCTCCGCTTTTATCTTTACTTCCTTTAGCTCGAAGCCACCTTCTGCCAACGTGATAGTCATGCCATCCTTCAAATCAGTAAACGGCATCGTCTTCTTCTGATAACCAATATAACTTACCGTTATACTTGCAGGATTTTTCCCTTTAGGAATAGTCAGCTTATATTCACCATTATCGCTTGTGAGACAATACGTCACGGTTGACTTGCTCTCAGTCGATGCCACAACCGAGGCACCTACCAAGAGTTCTCCTTTCTTACCCTTCACCTTTCCTGTGAAGGTTTGTGCAGAAAGCGAAAGATTTGTTAGCAGAAGTATGAAAAATATGGCATATCTCATTGCTTTCCAAATGGTTATTACATATCACTTATTCATATTTGTCCATTAAACATGCATTGAAAGTCCGTTGTGCCTTAGGCGGTTCACTATATCCGCTGCCTTGCAAGCGGTTTGTAGTATTCCATTGGTCTTTCCAGTAATCTTCAAGCAGACGTTGAAACTTGGCAGGAGTTGAACGCAAGTAACGCTTGGGCTGAAAGCTGATGGTTGCTGTTTGCCGCATCTGCTCTATGCCTGTAGCAACAAACGAGAATTCATGTCGGCTTTCATAAGCCGCCAATATGAGTCCGGGCAAACCACCTAACTTCCATGGACCATTATCAAAAGGCAAGTCCAACGAATACCATGCTGTCCAAGTGCGCCCACGGAACTGACAAACGGCTTTATGGCAGGGATAACCTATAATAATAGTGTCACCCTCGGCGAGTTCCCAAGAGAAGGTCGGGATGGATTCCTCATAACAGAATGAAAAGTCATTGTGCACGACATCCGTATAAGTGAGCGTGCCCCTCTGTGGAATGTGCTTATAAACTTCATACTCGCGTCCTTTCTTAGAACCAAACGTATTTGCCAGGAACTGCAAATAGCTCATAGGGTCGGTATTCACACTCTTCACAGAATCACGCTGATGCAGGAACTGCTCAAACCGTTGGCTATAAAACCGAGACGAATGTCTCCCTATATCCAACAGATTTATATCATCATACGCTTCCTTTTGCTCCTGCGTGTATTTATACAATGCACGATACTGTACACGCACACTTACCGTGTCCACCGCCTCTTGGGAATGGACGCATGAGGCAAATAAACAAAATGCCAATAAACTGAAGAGTATTTTCATAAGCAACAATTCTTTTTATTTACTTCAACTCAAAGGTTGCCATAAGCAGCACCTTATTGCCATCTATGTTTTCTTCGTAGAAGAAGCGATAGACGCCAGGATTATTTGGCAGAATATCTGGAAAAAGATGGGCAGTAATGGTGCCGCTTTGACCATCGCTTAATATATGCCCAACATCCTTGAATAGGCAGTCAGTTGGTAAAAGAAACCAATTGCCATCCCTACCTTGGGCTGTGATGCTATATGCTTCGCCATACATGAATTCTTTGCCACTATGGTTGGTTATAGTGAATTTGATTTCTGTGCTACCCAAAGGATAGGAGGATTTCTCTGCCTTAATGGAAATACCATGATAAGAGCTTACTCCTGTTTTGTTATCTATGACAGGGTCGAGTTTGTCTCCAAACTTAATGACAGACGAGTTGTATATCTGATTACGAAACTCCTGTTGCTTCTCCTTAGTGTTCCAACGGAGTGCAACATCTATGGAGTTGTCTCCTATTCCAAATCCAACGACATTTTGTTTGGCTGAAGAATTGTCTGCAGACAAATACTTTTTTCAACTGTTCGCATAATTTGATTCAGTTCCTTTTGGGAAAAATTCCGCATCGAAGCCTTGCGATATATTTTCTTCTTACCATTGGCGACTTTCTTTTTGCTAATGGTCGCTACCTTCTTTTGTTGAGCGGCAAATGACGGTTTGCAAGCAGCAAAAGCTGTTTGCATTGAAAGGAACATTGTCAATTCTAATATTATTGCATTGAGGAGTTTCGGCTTCAGTCTCATAGTTATCAGCAATTAATAATTTAACATGTGGAGATATATGAACTCTTATAGTATATTTCTTTTCTTATGAGAAAAGTTCAATTTATTTTGCAAATACTATATTTTAGTTTATCCACAAAATGATGCTATGACATTATTTTGTCTCTCATAATCTCTTCAATCATTGCGTTCCTTTTTGTCCGTGATAAGTTCTTTCATATCCACAGACAAGAACTGTGCAATTTCAAGAAGCGTGGTAAGGTTGGGTTGAGAACGGTTGCATACGTAAGCATTGACCGTACTGAAACTCCTTCCTAACTTCTTTGCAAGCCATGTTTGGCTTATCCCTTTGTCCTCTAAGACTGCTCTTATGCGATTTAACTTCATGTTTTT
>UQHJ01000045.1 GCA_900540885.1 uncultured Prevotella sp. | reverse complement strand
CATTGAACAAGGTATTGAACAAGGTATTGAACAAGGTATTGAACAAGGTATTGAACAAGGTATTGAACAAGGTATTGCAAAAGGCGAACAGAAGATTGTACAAGCGATGATACAACAAGGCTGTGATGTTGACTTCATCTCAAAAGTTACAGGCATCTCTACTGATACAATAACGACCTATCTCGAACGTCAATAACTTCTCCTACAAAAACCGAAACAGATAAAACGAGAAAGGAAACAAACAGAATATAGTTTGTTTCCTTTCTCGTTCAATTATTCTATATACGTTCTCACATTAGCACATTAACACATTCTCCACCATGCATCTCGTAATAGACTCAAAAATACCCTTCATACGTGGCTATGCCGAACAACTTGGCACTTGCACCTACCTACCTGGAGCAGAAATTACAGCCTCCGACGTGCGCGAGGCTGATGCCCTTATCATTCGCACGCGCACACACTGCAATCGTGCTTTGCTTGAAGGCTCGCGTGTACAATTTATTGCCACGGCCACGATTGGTTACGACCATATCGACACAGACTATCTGAAGGAAGCAGGCATCGCGTGGACCAACTGCCCCGGTTGCAATGCACGCAGTGTAGCACAATATGTAGAGTCGGCCTTACTCTTACTCGCAGCCCACGGCTGTTGGGACGAACGACGCACGCGCTCTCTGGCCTCAGCCCCCGTCTGCACTACAGACCTTGACCGTAGCGTGTTTCAGCATCTAACGCTCGGCATTGTGGGCGTAGGCCACGTAGGAAAGGAAGTACTGCGCATGGCCGAGCGTCTCGGCTTTCGTCAAATCTTGCTCTGCGACCCTCCTCGTGCGGAACGCGAGGGAGACGCTGCATTCACATCGCTCACTACACTGGCACGCGAAGCTGATGTCATTACCTTCCACACTCCGCTCACGCGCTACCCCTCCCCTTATGCTACCTACCACATAGCCGATGCCGCCTTCTTACAGTCACTGCGTCCCTCAGCTGTACTCATTAATAGCAGTCGTGGCGAAGTGGTGGACAATCAAGCACTACTCCACGCACTTGAACAAGGCCACCTACGCACGGCCGTTGTTGATACGTGGGAGAACGAGCCGCAGCCTCTCCCCTCACTTCTGCAACGTGTATTCTTAGGCACACCCCACATTGCAGGCTATAGTGCCGACGGCAAGGCGAATGGCACGCGCATGGCACTCACGGCTGTAGCACATCACTTCGGACTTGATGCCACGCCTTTTGCTACCATTACCGCCCCCACGCTGCCCAACGGCTACGCTTACTACCCTGAAGGCTCAGGTCACCTCCTCGCTCCCGAACTGCGTCTTTACGACCCTACGCGTGATAGCGAGGCACTAAAAAAAGCCCCTGAACTTTTTGAAAAGCTCAGAGGCGATTATCCGCTGCGACGCGAAAAATAAAATTAGGGCCTCTCCCCCTAACCCCCTCCCCGACCGGGGAGGGGGAACGAGTAACTTTTTCTTCTTGAGTATCCTGTTGGTTCTTAGTTAGGAATACAGCAAGTAAAGGTTACTTATTCCCCCTCCCCGGTCGGGGAGGGGGTTAGGGGGAGAGGCCCCAGTTTATCAATTTTTTACCTCTTCTGGCAATATCGGCATAGCTCCCGCTTGGGTGCAAACGTAGGCACTTACACGGACGGCGCGAGCGTGAGCCTCGCGTATGCTCAGTCCCTCTATGAGTGAGGCTACGAGAGTACCCGTAAAGGAATCGCCGGCACCAATCGTGTCGCTCACCTTTACGCGAGGTGTCTCCATAAAGGAGGTGCCACCTAATGGATTGTCCTCAGTAGCAGGTGTGAATATGTAACTACCATTCTCACCACAAGTGAGGATGACCATATCAAGGTTATACTCAGTCAATAGGGTGCGGCTCTTGGCTTCGAGGTCGGTACCTTGTAGGCCAAAGAGACGAGCTACGATGACAAGTTCTTCATCATTTATCTTCAACACGTTGGCGCGCTCAAGAGAGGCTGTGATAATCTCTTTGGTATAGAAATTCTGACGCAGATTAATATCGAATATCTTGTATTGTCCCTTACCTGAAGGCACGGCATCAACAAACTTTAGTATGCTCTGACGCGAACGTTCGCTGCGTTGTGCCAACGAACCCCAACAGACGGCTTGCGTCTCGCGTGCCAGCTGTTCCATTTCGGGCGTGAAGGGAATGTTGTCCCATGCCACGTCATCGGGGAAGTGGTAGTGAGCTACGCCCGCTTCATCAATCTGTGCCAACACGGTGCCCGTAGGTTGGGGTAAGGAGGGCATAATGGCAATCAAATTGCGTTTGGCAAAGACTTCTCGCGTTTCGCGTCCTAAGTCGTCGTCGCCAATGGCTGATACGACGCGAACGGGAATCCCAAATTGTGATACATGAAAAGCAAAGTTGGCGGGAGCACCACCGATTTGTTTACCTGAGGGAAGCACGTCCCATAATACTTCACCCAGACCTATAACGTATTTCATTTCTTCTTTTTTATTTTTTTGAGAGGAGTAATTGAAGTCGTCTAAACTTTTCTGACGAAGATTATATTTAAACTTTTATCTCTTCTAAATTCAATCTTTACCTTTCTTTTTGACCGCTTTTTGACCTTTCATCGGTCGTGTAGCTCGCTACACTCCCTCTTCAATGCCAAAAATCGCTTCAAAAATAAAGGCAAATCTTGAACTTCATAAAAGTTTAGACGACTTCATTAGTTAACTAAGCAAGCGTAAACTATTTAATCTTAAAACAGTAAAATACCAAGTAAGCCACGGCTACGGCCATTACTACGACCGCTCCACTTTGGCTGCCGAAGGCATCGCTCATGTAGCCCATAGCGAGGGGAATAATCGTGCCACCAAAGAGGCCCATAATCATCAGTCCCGACACTTCGTTCTTCTTATCAGGACAAGCCTTGAGAGCTTGTGCAAAGGTGATAGGGAAAATGTTAGAATTACCAAATCCTACCAAGGCAACGCAAGCATAAAGTGCCCATTGACTATGCAAGCAGAGGAACCCCGCCATAGCCAACACCATCATCATTACGCTAATAATAAAGAACGAACGTTCGCTTACCTTGCGCAACAGGAAAGCCCCAATGAAGCAACCCGCTGTGCGGAAGATGAAGTAAAGGCTTGTGGCAAATCCGGCCTCGGCCAACGTTAGGCCCAAGTGCTCTTGGAGGAGTTTGGGAGCCGTTGTGTTGGTACCTACATCAATGCCTACGTGACACATGATAGAGACAAAGCAGATCAATATGAAAGGCTTATTCAATAATCGGAAGCAAGCACCAAAGCCCGAAGCTCGGTCGGCAGGTTCCTCATCAATGGGGATAGCTGAGAGCGTGAACGTGGCAAAGATAGCAATAAGCATGTAAATAGGGAAGAGTATGTGCCAACCCAGTCCGAAAGCATTGTAACTCGCGCCCCAAGAGGCAATGATAGGAGCTAAGAACGAGGCTATGGCCTTAATAAACTGGCCAAAAGTAAGCACACTCGATAGGTTGCCACCGCGTACCACGTTGCTCAACAGGGGGTTGAGCGAGGTCTGCATTATGGCATTGCCAATGCCTAAAAGCGAGAAGGCAATGAGCATCAACGTATAACTCTCACCAAACAAGGGGAGCAACAGTGAGGCAAAGGTCACGACAAGGCTCACCACTACGGTGCGCTTGCGCCCTATCTTGTTCATCAATACGCCCGTAGGTACGCTGAATATCAAGAACCAAAAGAATACGAGTGAAGGGAAGAGGTTGGCCTCTGTATCAGTGAGTGAGAGGTCGGCCTTCACATAGTTCGATGCAATGCCCACGAGGTCGACAAACCCCATAGAAAAGAAGCAGAGCATCAATATGCTGATAACGATATTTTTCGATTTCATTTTCCTAATAAATCGGTTTTTAGTTTGAAGGTTATGAGCTTATAAAGTTACATCATGACGATACAAACTTTAGGGAATAGTCTGGTGATAATATTATATTTGCTTGTCAAGGCATCGAGCCTTGACAAGCAAATGTCGACGCGGGGACGCGTCACCCCCAGGTGAGGACGCGTTGCTCTCTGAAGAGGACGCGTTTACTTTATCTTCCACACCTTAGCGTCTTTCACTTTACCTCCGAAGAAGTGGAGTGCATTATAAGGTTCAGTGGGGAATACGAGGTTGGTCATGGCTATGCGGCCACCATCGACGAAGAGTTCAACAGACGATTTATCAACGAACACTTGTACGTGGTGTGTCTCCGCCTTTACTGGCACGGGAGCCCATGTGCCCAGTGCAAAAGCATTCTTGTAGTTTACCGTAAGCGTCTTATAACGTTTCAGACTTTCAGCATTGTCAAGCTGATGAGGTTCTACCTTCTTACCAAAGTCGGTAATGCCACTCTCTGCACGATCCATTACGAAGCGTTGTGCCTTCACATCGTAGTAGAGACTCACTTTTTCGCCCTTACTATTTACCAACTCAACGCCACACTTATCAGCATTGGCAGGGGTGAGATCAAAGTCCAATTCAAGTGCCCCTTCGTTGGCGAAGTCCACCTGCTTTTCGCCCTCAAACGAACCGAGATTCTTCTCTTCGCCACGCAAAGCGGCCGTTTCCTTTACAGGGGCTGCGCTCAGTAGGAGTTCGCCCTTATCGGCTGTGTAGAGTTTCAACTCGCGCGGCAGCGCATTTTGTGAACGGAATTGTTGCGTCGGGGTGAGGTTCGCATACTGCCAGTTGCTCATCCACGGCATAGCGATTACGCGACCCGGCGTGTTAGAATAAGTGACCGTAGCGTAATGGTCCTTGCCCCAATCGAGCCATTTCACGTCGGTAGGCGCTGTGTCACACGTAAACTTTTGGCCGTCAAACTGTCCTACAAAGTACATCGTACCGCTACCGCCATACACAAAGCCTGGGTTAATGTTGACGATCATCACCCACTTCTTGTTTTGTTCGTTGCCGTCAACGGCCATCTCAAAGAAGTCAGGACATTCAAACTGATTGGGTTGAGGTCCGTAGCCCTCGCCCCACTGGCTCAGGTACTTCCAATCCTTTAAATTCTTCGACTCATAGAAGCGCATATTCTTGTCAGCACTGACAATCATCACCCACTTTTGCTGTGGCGCATACCAGAATACCTTCGGGTCGCGGAAGTTTTCGAGTCCGTCGAAAGCCGTCACAACAGGATTTTTCTCATACTTCGTAAAGGTGCGTCCATTGTCAAGGCTATAAGCCATGCATTGCTGCTGACGTTGGTGGCCATTAGGTAATCCTTTGTGAGAGGTGTAGAAGGCAATGATAGCATTTTTGCCCATTCCTGCCGTGTTGTTAGCGTCTACCACACACGAACCTGAGAAGATATGTCCCATCGTGTCGCGTGCAATGGCAGGTTGTTCGTGCGTCCAATGTACGAGGTCTTTTGATACAGAGTGTCCCCAATGCATATTGCCCCACTTCGAACCGTAGGGGTTATACTGGAAGTAGAGGTGGTATTCGCCGTCTTTATATACAAGGCCATTGGCATCGTTCATCCAGCCATACGACGGGGTGTGGTGATAGAGTGGACGATAGGTTTCGCGATTTTTCGTGTCGAACGTGTCAGATAGCTCGATGTGTTTCCAAGCCACTGCTGTTCGCGCTAAGCCTTTAACTACGAGAGAGTCATCTGCAGCTCCAGCGTGGAGGGGGAAGGGCACCATATAGTCCACTTTGTTAACGGCTAAGCGCACGTCCATGGGAGTGCCATTGAGCATCACCTGAGCCTCTAGTTGTTCCTCCTCAATAGGCAAGAGCGCATACTTCGGAGCGTCTTTTATATTTACGATAGTGAGCGTATCGCTCGGTTGGTTCAACGTAAACGAACCTTTATTTGATGCGCATGAAGCCAATAGGGCTGCGCCAAAAAGTACTGATAAAGTTCTCATGGTTTTATTTTTTTGTTGACAAAGTTTTTAGTTGACAAGTTAACGAGTTAACGAGTTGACAAGTTAACAGGTAAGTTTGTTTTTTTAGTTGATAAGTAAATGATAACTTACTCGTTAACCCGTCAACTTGTTAACCCCAAAAAACTCGTCCACTGAATCAGAAATTAATTTTTGCTGAAAATTCCACGGTAAATGGACGAATATACGAGCCTGCCATCCATGCACCGTTATACTGTGCGGCTTGATCCTTGTCTACCAACTCTGCACCAGCGATAGAGCCTTTCGCGCCCGTTTGGTTTAAGAAGTTGATAACGGTGCAGCCCAACTGCACGTGGCGGTTTACTTTCCAATCTACACCGCCAAATGTCTCCCAACGGCCACTGAAGTAGTAAGCATTCTTAATGTTGGCATACGTCTTAGAGAAGTAGCGGAACGAAGCCCAAATACGCAAGGCATCATTCTTGAGGAAGGTGTACGAAGGATCAAGTTCTACTAACACCTTCGGTATCTCCGTAACGATATTGCCTGTAGCATTAATGCCGCTCACCATGCCGTCAGAGAAGGTTACACTCGTCTCGTACTTCTTATAAGTCGGCTTTTGATAAGTGAACAAGAAGTGGAACTCAAAGCCGCGGAATGGTTTCACTACGGCATCAGTGGTCCAACCCAACGTCTTAATATCGTAAGTCAAAGCCGAGGCCTTGATGTCAGACGCATTGTTCGGGTTGATGAGGTTGAGCGTAGAGTTGTTATTCGACTTCGCAATGTATGAGAAGAGTGAGGTAAGACTCAACCAATCATTGTTGTAGTAGATACCTGCACGGCCTAAGGGAATTGCTATCT
The DNA here is from genome assembly GCA_900540885.1 of uncultured Prevotella sp. Taxonomy (GTDB): domain Bacteria; phylum Bacteroidota; class Bacteroidia; order Bacteroidales; family Bacteroidaceae; genus Alloprevotella. Next base: position 13,457 of record UQHJ01000045.1, on the reverse strand, counting down.
TACCTACATTCGGCATTTCGGCGGGCGCAAACGAGTTCATGGCCGGGCGTTGCGTGTTATAAGTAAAGTCGCCCGTAAAGCCAAACTGCTTCGTCACTTTATAAGTCAAGGCAGCAGTGTAAACCGTGTTGAGCCAATTGTAAGCATAATCAACTGGGGCAATCACTGTGCCGTCAGCGGCCGTAGCGCCTAAGTGATAGTTGGCAAAACGCCCTACATACTTACCCTCCGCATTGCGCACGGCAGCATTCTCGCCCTTTGAGCGTTGCCACTCTAAGCGTACACCGTAATAGAGGTTGAACTTTGGCGTGATGTCCCAATCGTGTGTGGCAAAGATAGCCAATTTGTTCTCATCACCTTTATAATACTCCGACGCATTCTGGTTAAAGTTATAATAGGCCGAAGTGCCATAATAATTCTTCTCAGCCAAGGCTGCGGGGTGATAAAGCATGTCGGGCATCGCCTCTACTGTGTGGTCGTACATCGTCGTACACGAAGCGTAGTCGTTGTGGTAATGCCATTGGTTCAAACCCACGCGCCACGTCATGTTGTCATATTTACGTTTAAGCTCAGAGGTGAGGAACGTTTCATCTATCTTGCCACGGTTGAAGCACGACATGCGGCTCTGCAAATGGCCTGCGTAGGGGGTAAGTGTTCCGTCTGCGCCTTTCGTATAATAACCATCGGCCATGGTCACTTCGCTCAGCGACATAGGAGTTTGGTAGAGATACGAGCCTTGTGCGTGGTCGTACTTAAAGCGCACGTCCCACTCCAATCCATTGTCCCAACGATAGTTGTTCTGTAGTGTAAACTGATTGCCTCGGCTGGCTGTGGCATCGTAGAGTGAAGTAGTCTTTACCTCACCCGTGCGCATGTCCATATAAGGAATGGTCGAAACGTTGGGCAGGTAAGAACTGGTGCCAAGGCTGAAACCGGGTATTTCCTTTACTGACCCATCACCATTATAGATAAAGGGCGCTCCCGTCGTGGCGTTCGATAGCCAGTGAGAGTTGGAGTAATGATAAATGGCTGACAAGCGGCCGCGACCTTCGTTATAGAGCTTTGTCAACGCAAATTTATAGATCTCCGTGCGGTCTTGGTACTGTGCAAAGCGCAACTTAAACGAACCTGGGTCGAAGTTCTGATAAACGCTGCCTGAATAGAACCACCCCTTACCAATGGCACCATTGAGATTGAGGTCGAACTGTTGTTTGCCAAAGTGGTTGGTGTTATAATTCAGCGTGCCGTTGAAGAATTTTGTCTTGTCCGTGCCTAATTGGTCGAACGAATTGACAGCGTAACCTATGTTGCCCGTCGTAATGGCCGTCTCTGATATCTTTAAGAGTCCTGTGTGAGCCAACGACCCATCACCTCTCCAGTGGGTATTTACGTTGTGAGGGTTGGAGTTAAATACAACGGGGATTCCGTTTTCAAGCACATTGACATCGCCGCCTGGCAACCCGATTGAAATCTCGCGAGGCCCATTTGCTGACGCTGCGTTGAGCATCACGTTGCGATTGCCCTCTTCTTTGGCAGCATTCTCTGTGGCTGTACTGTCAGCAGCTGTAACTTTTCCTTGTGCCATTGCTCCCGCGCTTATAGCAGCCATAAAGGTCAGCAAGACTGCGCGTTGCAATTGTCTCTTTTGGTAAGTCATGGTAACTGTTGTTTTTTGTAGATCGGTGTAAAAAAGATGAGTTTCGTTAACTACCACATGGCGTGTACATTTATAACCCGTCGTGAGGACTCGTTTGTGCCTCTTTGCCGCGTATGATAACAAATGTGACGTGCATCAAATGTTACACCTCATGTGGTGTTTGTGCTGCAAAACTACTGATAGCCAACACTTTTGTCAAGCACAAATGTTGCATTTACTTGTAATTTTGATACATTGCAACATTAATGTTACAAAATACAACGTTATTACATCTCTCAACATATTACCAACTGTTTTGCATGGCGTATATAGCAAAACAAGATAATAATCTCATCCTATACAAAGCAAATCTGAAGGATAAACAAACTACTATCTCTCCCTTCCCCCCCTCCTTGGTCGGGAAGGAAACTAAAGGGGAGAGGACGCAATTAAGCATTTTTAAATCCCAAAATTGGCATTGGTTTATCCTACCGCCTTATATTTGCAGCCATAACCTTTCCACATCTTATTAACAATCTAAAACAGACAACGATTATGAAGAACTATCGCATAGAGGCCATTATCATGGCTATTGGCATGCTCGTCTTAGGTTTTTTCATCTACTTAGGACTTTCGGCCTTCGCCAGCAAAGACCGTGTAGTGAGTGTGCGCGGACTGGCAGAGCGTGAAGTAAAGGCCGACCATGTCATTTGGCCTATCACCTACAAGACTACTGGCAACGACCTGCAAGCTATCTATGCCAACCTTAACGCAGTGACGCCACGCATTGAGGCTTTCCTGACTCAAAATGGAGTGAAGCGCACTGATATTAGTGTAGGTGCGCCCCAGATTGTCGACCTTAAGGCTGAACGCTATTCTTCGTCAGACAATGCTACGCGCGACCGTTATAATGTAACGATCGTACTGACCGTATCAAGCAATCAAGTTGACCAAGTACGCTCCTTAATGCCGCGTATGGGAGAACTGCTGAAACAAGGCATTGCCATTTCGGCTGGCGATTATGATACGCAGGTGAAGTATGAATTTACGAGTCTCAACAAGATTAAGCCACAGATGATCGAAGAAGCTACTAAGAATGCACGCGAGGCTGCGGTTAAGTTTGCCAACGACTCTGAAAGTAAAATGGGCAAGATTAAGAGTGCTTCGCAGGGATTGTTCTCTATCGACGACCGCGACCAATACACTCCTTATATTAAAAACGTACGCGTAGTAACCTCTATTGACTATTTCTTGGAGAACTAAGTCTGACATGAATGAACATTAACGAAAAAAGATTCATGAAAAAAAGATTCATGGATAATTCATGATCATTCGTATTCAAAACAAAGCGCGCTCTAACACCTTACAAGTTAGAGCGCGCTTCTTATTATTTTAGTATCTTATCCTACTTGGCTACCGTTCGCTACTTCACGATCAACGGTAACGACTGAGAGCGAGTCGTCGAAGTTGACAGCAGAGAGTATCATACCCTGACTCTCAATGCCATTAATCGTACGCGGAGCGAGGTTGGCAATGTAGCACACCTGCTTACCGATGAGTTGTTCAGGATCGTAGTACTGAGCGATGCCCGATACGATAGTACGATTTTCAGCACCGTCGGCAATGAGGAACTTCAAGAGCTTCTTACTCTTCTTCACCTTCTCACACTCAATGACCTTGCCTACACGAATGTCGAGACCCTCAAACTGCTCGAAAGGAATGGTTTCCTTCACAGGAGCGGCCTTAAAGTTAGCAGCCTCGTTAGCCTTCTTCGTATCAAGGAGCTTTTGTACTTGTGCCTCTACCACACTGTCTTCTATCTTCTCAAAGAGCAATGCTGGCGCACCCAATACGTGGCCTTCGGGTAAGAGGTCGGTAGCACCTAAGCGGTCCCACTCTACTTCGTCCATGTTGAGCATCATGCGCAACTTCTGACTTGAGAAGGGCAAGAACGGCTCGAAAGCAATGGCCAAGTTGGCTACCAACTGCAAAGAGAGGTTTAAGACCGTCTTCACACGTTCAGGGTCAGTCTTGATTACCTTCCAAGGCTCTGAGTCTGCCAAGTACTTATTACCGATACGTGCCAAGTTCATAGCCTCCTTCTGTGCATCGCGGAAGCGGAAGTTTTCGATCAAGCGTTCTACCTCTGCCTTTACGTCCTTAAACTCAGCTATCGTCTGGCGATCATAGTCTGTCAACTCACCTGCGGAAGGTACCACACCGTCGTAATACTTCTTTGTAAGCTGGAGAGCACGATTGACAAAGTTGCCATATACGGCCACCAACTCATTGTTATTACGAGCTTGGAAGTCTTTCCACGTAAAGTTATTGTCCTTCGTTTCGGGTGCATTGGCTGTAAGCACGTAGCGCAATACGTCTTGCTTACCAGGAAGGTCGCGCAAGTATTCGTCCAACCATACAGCCCAGTTACGTGAAGTACTAATTTTATCGTCCTCTAAGTTGAGGAACTCATTCGCTGGCACGTTGTCAGGCAGAATATATGAACCTTCAGCCTTCAACATAGCGGGGAATACGATGCAGTGGAACACGATATTATCTTTACCGATGAAGTGGATCAAACGTGTGTCGTCGCTCTTCCACCACTTCTCCCAATCATTGGGAAGCAATTCCTTCGTGTTGCTAATGTAGCCAATCGGTGCGTCGAACCATACGTAGAGCACCTTACCATCAGCACCCTCTACAGGAACGGGAATACCCCACTCCAAGTCGCGGCTCACGGCACGGGGCTTGAGTCCCATGTCAAACCAACTCTTGCACTGTCCCATAACGTTGGTGCGCCATTCAGTATGTTCCTTCGTTATCCACGGTTCGAGCCACTGCTGATGCTTATCGAGGGGCAGATACCAGTGTTTCGTCTTACGCAACACGGGTTTTGAACCGCTCACGGTCGAACGGGGATTGATCAATTCGGTAGGAGAAAGGGCTGTACCACATTTCTCACACTGGTCGCCATAGGCACCTTCTGCGTGGCAGTGCGGACATTCGCCCGTGATGTAGCGGTCGGCCAAGAAGGTGTGTGCCTCTTCGTCGTAATATTGTTCGCTCTCTTGTTCTACAAACTCTCCCTTATCGTAAAGTGTGCGGAAGAAGTCTGAAGCGGTCTTCTTATGTACCTCTGAAGTGGTGCGGCCAAAGAAGTCGAACGAAATACCAAAGCCTTCGAACGATTCGCGAATAATCTTGTTGTAACGGTCCACCACTTCTTGGGGGGTGCAACCTTCCTTACGTGCACGAATGGTGACGGGCACACCATGTTCGTCCGAACCGCAGATGAAAAGCACTTCGCGCTTCTTGAGTCGGAGGTAACGCACGTATATATCTGCTGGTACGTAGACGCCAGCTAAGTGACCGATGTGTACTCCGCCATTGGCATAAGGCAATGCGGCAGTGACAAGCGTACGGTTAAATTTTTTCTCTGTCATGGATGATGATGTTTATTTGTATGCAAAATTAACCATTTTCGGCCCTAACGCCAAAAAACACCCTACATTAATGAAAAAGAAAAACACGAATTGGCATGAACGAAATGATGAATGAACATTAAGGCGCGCTTTGCGCTTGGTTTTTAAACATTAATTTCATTAATCTTTCCATTAATCTTTTCGTTAATCTTTTCGTTAAAGACATAAGAAGAGAAATTGTTCAATGGCAGACTATAGAACAAGATTAATGAAAAGATTAACGAAAAAATTAACGAAAAGATTAATGGAAAGATTAATGAAATTAATGTTTAAAAACCAAGCGCGAAGCGCGCCTTAACGTTACCCCTCGCGTTTCTTAAAGCTAACGAGTGACGTTTCCAGAGCCTTTTTCATCTCGTTCGAAGCCAAGTAGCGGCAGCGCACGTTTTTAATGTGCTTAGCCGTTACGCTATCCTTTTCTGCTTCACCGCCAACGGCGCGCAGACCGAGATAAAACGTACCCAAGTCGCCCAACTTCACGCGTCTACCATGACGCAAGTAGTTCACCAATGCATTCGACAGCGCTTGTGCGCCACCTGACACGTCAGGCGAGGTCAAGTGCGTACGTTCCACAATACGACTTACGATGTCCTTAAACTTCATCACGCGCACGTTAGCGATGGCGGGATAATACTTCACTTTCTGATCAGTTACGTTCTTAATAGAACGAATCTTGTAATGTAACATGGTAATTTAAATTTTTAATAGGTTAGATATAAATGTAAGAATGAACTGATTGAATAATTTGCGCAACCAACAGCGATCATTCTTTGTACTCCTGTTCCACATCAAAGCACGGACAAGCCTTATTAGCAAATTCTTTGTGTCCATGCACAGTAGCGCCAGGATAGTTAAGTTGTAATAATTGTACTAAAGCCTCCAGTGCCAACTTTTGTGACCCCGTGCGCGTATCCTTCGGTGTTTTACCATCACGAGCCAAGCCCCCGATGTAGCACACGCCGATACTATGCGCGTTGTGTCCCAAGCAGTGAGCACCCACCTGTGCGAGGGGCCGCCCCACATGCACCGAACCGTCTAAGTAAACCAAGTAATGATACCCCACATCGACAAATCCGCGTGCCTTGTGCCACCGTCGTACGTCCTCCACCGTAAAGTTGCGTCCTTCAGCCGTAGCCGAACAATGGATAATAATCTCGTCTATCTTTCGCATCTCTTTTTTTAAGTTTTCTCATCAAGCAGCCTTGCGGCCTACTAATTGTCTGTCTATATACACCGTCACGCCAAACACGCTACCAGCGTAAATCAGTGCTTGCGACACATACCACAACACAGAGTCGCTTATCTCGCCCACAGGGTCGACTACAAAGCCTGCCACCGAAAGCGCGATGCCCGACATCAACATCATCAATGCGCCCACTACACCCTTATCGCTCTTCTCTTTCATGAAAGGTTAGTTTAGTAAGTTGAAACAGAATTTTTAGAACCACCCTTTAATGTACAAATGTGAGAATGATTGAATAAATCGCGCAACAGATGGCGACCATTCGCACATTTGCACACTTGCACATTTTAAAAGGCAGAGCCTCAACGGAGCTTCTTAAACTCCAAGTTGTTCATCTTTATCGCCTCCTTCAAGCGAACCGATGGAGTAAACACGCAGTGCACTTGTTTGATCAAGTCGGCTGACACGTCGTCTTTATTCTCCACGCTCGTTGCCTTCAGCGTTGGACGGAACGAACCCAAGTTGTCAACGTGTACGCTATAGCCTTCCGAAAGCATCTCGAGCACCACCTCTTGGAACGACTTCACAATCGCCGTAACATCAGCCAACGTGAGTGAACAAATCTCCTGAACACTGTTCAACAACTCTTCAAAGGTTACCACTGAGGGTTCAACCAACATCGGATAAAATAACTTCTCGCCCGTCTTAAAATTTTTGCGGACAGTTGCCTTAAATAAAATCATGGTAGTAAATCGTTTTTTTATGGTTAGTAGTTTTCTTTAAGGGTGGTTCTAATAATTCTGAAATAGGGATTTGTGCGCTATCGGAAGTGTATTTTTAAAAGTTTGTGAGGGAGCATAGCGGGCTATGTGACCGAACAAACTTTCAAAAAGACACTTTCGAGAGCGTACAAATCACATTTCAGAATAGCAGAACTCTAAAAACAGAATTTTTAGAACCACCCTTAAGTTGACAAGTTAGCCAACAAACTTGTCTTTTTGGGGGGGATAAGTACACCTATATAATATATAAGGTAACTTACTCGTCTTACTCTGATTAGAAGCGCTTCATCTCGTTTGACAGTGCAAAGGTAGGACACAAAAAAAACCTTTGCAAAAAGAGTGTACATTTTGTACACTTTTTCTGCAAAGGCAGCATTCTTTTTAAATGAGCAAATGATTTAATGCTCTAAAAATCAGCTACAAACGGCGACCATTCGCACATCTTCACGTTCATGCATCACTCTTCCCCACTAAACAACGGGTCCCAAGCGGGCAATTTGATAGGCGTCTGCTTCAGAAGTTCCAATGTCTGTGCAGGCACATACTTCTTGTCTACCACGAGGCGGAACATATACGCGTCAAACCATTCGTCTGTCATAATCAAGTGACCACGATAGCCCGACTGAGCACCCCAAGAGTTCTCCACCATCCACTTCTTTGTCTTACCGTCAGCCGTGAGGTCTACCGCCATCAGCGTCATGGCATGACTCGAAGCCGAAGCATACGTCTGAATACGTTCCGCCTTCGTCATCGGGAACGTTGTGCCCAATAACGACTCATAGTCATAATTCTTCAGCGACAATACGCCCGTCTTTGAGTCCAAATACTTACCCACATCACAAGAGAAGTACATCATCACAGAGTCCTTAATCGAAGCCACCGCCATTGCCTTTATCTCCTCCATGGGGAGGTTCAGGTATGTCCACTGCTCACCGTCGTAAGAATGGCGGTCCATATCGATCGTGTACGTTTTATGGTACGCGCGCGAGGGATCGTTCATCACCATTACGTATGAGTGCTTCAAGTCCTTACCCACCAATGCTTGGTAAAACTCCTTTGGCGTATACTCCTTCTCCTCGCCCAAGGCCTTACCTTGTGCATCGCGCGGTGTCCACGTAAACTTCTCCACGGGTTCACCCAAGCATACTGCCAAGATATGATAGATCGTGCCCAACTGCTCCTTCTTCACGCGTTCCAACTCGGCCGTCTTCTTACCCTGCGCTGCCAACTTACGCAGCGTCAGACCATACTCGCGCAACTTCAAGCTCAACAGTGAAGCCATACGCTGCGTATTATTCGCATTATACGATTCTGGCATCGCCTCAGAAGGCACCAAGCCGTACTTGCTCACTACGTCTATCACACCACAGAACGTACCACCGTCTGACAGTGGATTCTTAAACAGCCAATCGACCAACTGGTCTGACATCGGCTTCTTGGCATTGTCTATCACGGCTTGCAAGAAGAGGTTCGACTTCTCCAACTGGTCGTAAAAGAAGCAATAACTCTGCGAGAACTGAAACTCGCCCAATCCTCTCTCCTTTATCGCCTTTGCACGCATCACGTTCAGTCCCGTGAAGAGCCAGCAACGACCCGAACTCTTCTGGTCGGTAATGCCCTTTGAAGGCACTTCGTTACTAAAGTGCGTGTCCGTAGCATCACCATTCGTGGCATTCGTGGCCAACTGATTAATACTTGTGCCGGCTAAGGCATTACGCAGTGCACGGTCAGAAGCAGTCATCGGGTGTGACTTACGCATCGTGCTGAGCATCTCAGGCGTTATACCGCCCTTACCTACTTGCGCCAACGATGATAACGCAAAGGTCATCATCGTAGCTGCTAACATAAAACTCTTTATTCTCATATATACTTTAATTTAACGTGAAGGCGCGCTTCGCGCTTGTTTTTTTAAACATTAATGTATCATTAATCGACCATTAATCTTTCATTAATCTTTCATTAATCGTTTTTTTACGTGTCTCGTATATCCCCACCAATTAACGTTAAAGAAGAGGATGGCTGTTACCAAGCCCCCAATGACGTCAATCAAGTAGTGCGCCTGAATGTACACCGTTGCGCAGCACAAGAAGAAGTAGAACGGCAGCATCGCATAGAATAACGAGCGTTTAATCCGCCACAACAGAAACATCAACACCGTGCTCATACCCACATGACTTGATGGGAAAGCCGCCGTAGGTCGTTCCCCCGACTGCTGCGTACCTTCCACCAACTCGCGGAAGAACCCATCAGGACCTGGCGAAACCGCCAACTCCGTGTGATAACGGAAGTAGTCGCCTAAGTGAGGGAAGTGTCCACTTCGTATCACCTCCTCTCCCACCGCATGAAAGTAATACTGCGGCCCGGCTACGGGCAGGAAGAGGTATATCAAGTAATACATAAAGAAGCTCGCCAACACCACATACGCCGTGCGTGCAAACAATCGCCTATCCACAAAGATAGGAGACAACACCGTCACCGCTATCATCGGGTAATAAGCAAAGTAGCCCATGTGAAACAGTTCGCTCCACACTTTCTCCGGCAGCCACCTTGAAAATTCCAAACTCGGCTGGCAACCGAACAACGCCAAGTCGGCACGGGCAAACACGTGGTCTAAATTCGGAAACAGTTGACAAAACTCATACGTATCGGGATACCAATACCCCAACAACGACAAGGGAAACACATAGCGCAGCAACATCAAATACTTATTCGGTCGTAACCAATAGAAGAGCCACAGCAGCGCCATGCCGCCCAACACCAACGCGCGCCCCTCCAACAACTGCATAGGTTGCCCCATGCGCTGCCAAAAGAGCAATATCAGTACACACGTAAACAACGTATATACCAACGTTGCCCACTCTACTGATAGCAACGCCCTACGTCCACGTTCCTCAACACCTATCTTATCTAACATTTATCTAACTTATAAACTATTAAACATGAAATCGCGCTTCACGCTCCAGGGAAGGGAACATTAATTATCATCAATTAGCCATTAATTATTTCATTAATTACCCAAAAAGAAAAATTAATGACAACTACATGAAATAATTAATGATGAAATTAATGAAATAATTAATGGCTAATTAATGATAATTAATGTTCACCCCAAGCGCAAAACGCGCCCCAAAACTTTTATCGTTAATTATCCGAACGTTTAAACGTAGCCTCCACGCCCCGTGTTAACGGCCATTTAGGTTGATACCCTAAGTCTTCGCGTGCCGGCCCGATGTCACACCGCCACGAGCGTTGCTTCATAATCCTATACTTATCCATATTCAGCGTTGAGAGACTTCCCGTCAGTCGTGCCAAGCGTTCACTCACCCAACACACTGCGCGGAGCACCCACAGCGGCGCCACAATGTGACACACGTGCTTCACGCCCAACTGCATCTGAATCAAGTCACTAAACGTACGCGAGGTGTACACCCCACCGTCTGTCAAGAAATACTTCGCTCCGCGTCGTCCCCGTCTCAGCGCCAAGAAGGCCGCCTCCACCAAGTCCGCCACGTATATAAACGTCAACACCTGCGGTCGGTAACCCACCGCAAAGTCAACGTGCCGACGTATCGCGTCTGCCATCATCGCATAATCCTTCTCCCTCGGACCATACACCCCCGTAGGGCGCAACACCACATAGTTCAAGTCACGAATATCGGCCAACATACTCTCCGCCTGCAACTTCGAAGCCCCATAGGCCGTATTCGGCCGTGCCAACTCCGAAGCCATGATGTCCTTACCATCTCTCTCGTGTAAGGGACCCATTACGCTCAGCGAACTAATAAACACGAAACGTCCCGTCGGAAGCAGTGCTTGCGTACCCAATAGCGTCAGTGCCAAACAGGCCGTGCCCTCTGCGTTAATCGTAAAGAAGTCCTCCGCACGTCGACACTTCGTCGCTCCCGCAGCATGAATTACGTAGTCAAACGGACGGCCCCCCACCTCCTTCAAGTGGTCCTCCAACTGATGTTGCAAGTGCAACTCATCGCTCAAGTCCAATTCTATAAAGTGAATACGGTCGTCCGTCAAGTAACGACGACTACTCGTGGGGCGCACAGCAGCCCACACCTCCATGCCCTCCGCCAAGGCACGCTCTACCATAAAGCTGCCTATAAAGCCTGAAGCACCCGTAATGAGGATTGATTTATTTTCAAGACAATGTAATTCCATATATTAATATCGTTCGTCACATCACGTTGATAATCAACAAAAACGAACTTTATGTGACCTCATAACCTTCAAACGTAAAACAATATAAAGAGGCCCTATAACTGCTGCATATCGTTCAGCTTCTTATAATATCCTCCCAATTGGAGCAACGCCTCATGCGTGCCGCGCTCTACGATGCGGCCCTCATGCAGTACGCAGATCTCGTCCGCATTCTTAATCGTCGAGAGGCGGTGGGCAATGGCTATGGTTGTACGCGTCTTCATCAGTCGCTCCAGCGCCTCCTGCACCAAGCGTTCGCTCTCCGTATCAAGTGCCGAAGTAGCCTCGTCGAGTATCAAGATGTCAGGGTTCTTCAACACCGCACGCGCTATCGACACGCGCTGGCGCTGACCGCCTGAGAGACGACACCCTCTGTCGCCCACCTTCGTATCGTAGCCAGCCTCACTCTCCATGATGAAATCGTGTGCATTGGCCACCTTGGCCGCTGCCACCACCTCCTCCATCGTCGCGTGTTCTACGCCAAAGGTGATGTTATTATAGAAGGAGTCGTTGAAGAGTATGGCCTCCTGATTGACATTGCCTATCATCGCACGAAGGTCGGATAGAGCCAACGCCTTCACGTTCACACCGTCTATCAGTATCTCGCCTTCCGTCACGTCATGATAGCGCGGTAGGAGGTCTACCAACGTCGACTTTCCCGAACCGCTTTGGCCTACCAACGCAACCGTCTGGCCACGCTTCACGATCAAGTCTACACCGTGCAGTACAGGGGTCGTGCCATTATATGAGAAACCGACACCCTTAAACTCTATCTTATCCTTCAGCCCCGTCACGTGAACGGGTTCCTTAGGTTCTGCTATCGGATTTTCGGCAAGCAGAATTTTATTCACACGTTCTACCGAAGCCATACCCTTGGGCACAGCGTATGATGCCTTCGACAAGTCCTTCAATGGCTGAATAATGCTATAGAGTATCACCATATAGAAGATAAACGTCGGCGCATCAATCGGTGAATGGTCGGAGAAGATGAGTGTTCCACCATACCACAGTACAAGGACAATCAGCGTTGTACCCAAAAACTCACTCACAGGGTGGGCCGAAGCCTGACGCACCGACACGCGGTTTGTAGCCCGACGGAAGTCATTCGTTGCCTCGTCGAAGCGCGCCACCATCTTCCGCTCGGCCGTAAAGGCTTTGATAATGCGCATTCCGCCCAACGTCTCTTCCAACTGTGCCATCGTGTCGCTCCACTTATTCTGCGCATCGAGGCTCTTTTGCTTCAGTTTACGCCCAATGCGCCCCATAGCCCAACCCATTACGGGCAACACCACGATCGTAAAGAGCGTCAACTGCCACGAAGTGTAGATCAACACACCGAAGTAGCACACCAAAAGGATAGGATTCTTAATCAACATATCGAGCGAACCCGTGATAGAATTTTCGATCTCATTCACGTCGCCGCTCATACGAGCAATAATGTCGCCCTTGCGCTCGTCACTAAAGAAAGAAAGGGGCAACGAGATAATTTTATGATACACCTGGGTACGAATGTCGCGCACAATGCCCGTACGCATGGGCACCATGATCGCCACCGATGCAAAGTAGCACCCTGTCTTTAGCAGCGTAGTTGCCACCAAGAAGAGTCCAATGAGCAACAATGCCGTGCCAGCGCCAAACTGTCCCATAAGCTCTGAGGTATACCAATACATATTGTTCACCACAATGTCTTTGGTCGACGCGCCTGCTGTATCCCAGGCCATAAACGTGTAGTGCATCTTATCAATGCCAAAGAGCATCTGTAGCATCGGTATTATCGACATAAACGAGAATACGTTTAACACTGCCGAAAGCAGGTTAAACACCAGCGACCCCACCAAATAACCTTTATAAGGAGTCACAAAACGTCGCATTACGCGAAAAAAATCTTTCATACGAAGAGTTTTGTTATAGAAGCGTGCACAGCTTTTTTCTTAAAAGTCAAAAAGCCATATTAGGTATAATGCGACAAAAGTACGAATTTATATTTAATTATTAGTTAACAATGTGATAAACTACAATTTATCGGTGCCTCGAACGCAAGCAAACGCAAGCTAGCCTGGGGGCGACGCGTCCCCGCGTCGGCATTGTCAACTTGGGGCTCGATGCCCCAAGTTGGCAATACTTGAAGTATGGATATTCATGTATTTGCAAGTCAAGGCCTCGAG
>UQHJ01000044.1 GCA_900540885.1 uncultured Prevotella sp. | reverse complement strand
TGTCATGTCTGAATACGTTCTCATTTTGATTAGTAAAGTGTCAACTTATTCAGTACAAGACAGACTATAAGTAGATGCTCAAAACCTGCTGCTGCCGCGGGTTACAAACCCGCCCCCCAATTAGACTGACAAATTGCAGTTTATTGGTTTCTCCCTCCATTTTTAATAAAAAAGTACTAAATTTGCTTCGTTATATTGGAGTGCTATGCACTTTCCTATAAATCAATCAATAGGATATTGATAGAATGGAACACGAAGAACAATTTAAGTATCTGCAACATATCAACTCACCTGCTGACCTACGAAAACTCTCAGTTGACGAATTGCCCGTGGTGTGTGACGAACTGCGTCGCGACATCATTAACGAGTTAGCCGACAATCCTGGTCACTTCGCTTCAAGCTTGGGTCTGGTCGAGATAACTGTGGCCATGCACTACGTGTTTGATACCCCTTACGACCGTATCGTGTGGGACGTTGGCCACCAAGCCTATGGTCATAAAATACTCACAGGTCGGCGTGATGCCTTTCATACCAATCGTAAGTTGCACGGCATTCGTCCCTTCCCTTCGCCCCAAGAGAGTGAGTATGACACCTTTGCTTGTGGACATGCCTCCAACTCAATATCGGCAGCCTTAGGTATGTCGCTCGCTGCGGTCAAAAAGGGAGAAGACAATCGTCATGTCGTGGCTGTAATTGGTGATGGTGCGATGAGTGGCGGATTGGCCTTTGAGGGGTTGAATAATGTGTCTGACACACCCAATAATATGCTCATCATTTTGAATGACAACCACATGAGCATTGACCGCGCTGTGGGGGGTATGAAGGAGTATTTGCTTCATCTGCATACCAGTAGTTGGTATAATCGAATGCGTTTTCGCATTTCGCGTAAACTTACCCAATGGGGATTGCTTACCGAAAGCCGTCGTCGGGCAGTATTGCGCTTTAATAACTCTGTAAAATCGTTGTTGACTAATCAACAAAATATTTTCGAAGGACTCAATATTCGCTATTTTGGCCCCACAAATGGTCACGATGTAAAAGAGTTGGTGCGCATTCTTAATGAGATAAAAGATATGAAGGGACCCAAACTCCTTCATCTCCATACACAGAAAGGTTATGGTTATAAGCCCGCGATGGACAATGCTACGGTGTGGCATGCACCGGGCAAGTTTTGTGTAGAAAGTGGTGAACGTATTATCGAAAAGCCTTCTGCACCGCAGCCTCCAAAGTTTCAAGATGTGTTTGGACACACGCTACTTGAACTGTCCAAACAAAATCCACGTATCGTCGGTGTAACTCCTGCCATGCCCACAGGTTGTTCAATGAATATCTTGATGAATGAAATGCCTGATCGTGCTTTTGATGTAGGCATAGCCGAAGGACACGCTGTTACTTTCTCGGCAGGTATGGCCAAAGAGGGCATGCAGCCCTTCTGCAACATCTATTCAGCCTTTGCGCAGCGTGCTTACGACAATATTATCCACGATGCCGCCTTGCTCAACCTCCCTATGGTCTTATGTCTTGACCGTGCAGGCTTGGTTGGTGAGGACGGTCCTACGCATCATGGTGCTTTCGATTTGGCCGCGTTGCGTCCCATTCCCAATCTTACTATCGCCTCTCCCTACGATGAGGCCGAGTTGCGTCGACTTATGTACACAGCTCAATTGCCCAACATGGGTACCTTCGTGATACGTTATCCACGTGGTCGCGGTTCGTTAGTCGATTGGCACTGTCCGCTTGAGGCTATAAAGGTGGGGCAGGGAAGACGCTTAAAGTCAGGTAAGGATATAGCCTTACTCACGTTAGGCCCTATCGGCACAGAGGGGGCAAAGGCTATTCAACTGTTTGAACAGCAGCACTCTGACATGAGCATTGCACACTACGACCTTCGTTTCCTCAAACCGCTTGATGAAACGTTGCTACAAGAGGTTGGTGAACATTTTAGCCGCATTGTAACGCTTGAAGACGGCGTTCGCATGGGCGGAATGGGTTCTGCTGTATTGGAGTGGTTGGACGATCATGGCTATACGCCTCAGGTAGTGCGTTTGGGTTTACCAGATGAGTTTGTCGAACATGGCACAGTGGCAGAACTTCGCCACATCGTTGGTATTGATGCCGAAAGTATCTGTGCTACATTTGATAAGTTAGTTTCTAATAAGAATGATTATGAGCAACGTTAATGTGAAACGTACCTTATTATATATAGGTGTGCTTTTGGCCTTTATGCTACAAGGAGTCGCCACGCTGAAGGCCCAACCCGAAGGATTCTCATTTTATATGATACAACCCACGGCTTTTGCTGAAGTAACAGCTGTAAATCCAGTGTTGCGTCAGACGGCCAATGTGAAAGGAGCGCGTGTGAAAGGTACAAATGTGTTGCGTGGCGCGCTGTTGCCTATCATTAAGTCTAGTACGAAGTGGCTAAATGTGTCGTTTGATAGTAAGTCACGCAATCAGTCCGCTTGGCTTCTCGCTTCACAGGCTCGTCAACATAAAGTGGCAGCGCAGCAAACGTGTATCATGCCTCCTATTTATCAAGTGGAGAGTGCTGATGGTTCTATTGGTGGCGTAATAGAAGGCCCCAGTGCCACCTATCAGGTGCGCACCGAAGGCAAGTATCGTTTGCTCCCCTTCTCGGTAGGTCATGCACCCGGCAGTGACAATTATACGCTGCAATTTTTGGTTGCTGGAGCAAATCCAAGTTATACTTACGTCATAACCACCTCGTTGGTAACCACTTATACGGCCAAGGATAAACCCTCTTTGTCCTTAGTGTGTGAGGAAGAAGCGGGTAGGGTAGTGTACGAGGCACTCTATTTAGACCTTCCTCGTACCCTTGCTGACGATCAGGTAGATGCTTATATCACTGATTATTTAGTAAATTCCTCAGATGTCGACTTTGCCAAAGTCATTACCAGTGCTTTCCCCGCTGAAGGTTTAGTACCCCAAGTGACTGTCTACTTCAAGGCTACCAATGGTAAGCGTTATGCTTATACTTATAATGCTTCTCTCCAACCTCAATGTGCCAACGAATTGTTTAAGTGGCACTTTGTGGAATAAAGCACGCGCTGCCATAAAGTAATATCAACTATCAGTCCATTATGCTTTGAATAGTCGAATTATAATCTGCTACCTTGCATAAGAGTGATTTTTTTCGACTTTTATTTTGTATTGCACTTACTTTGCACTATCTTTTTCACATGATGATTAACGACCTATTACGTACTATAGAAACAAAGACGGGGCTGAAGATGAAGTATAACCACGAGTTTACACAACTCAGTAAACTCATCTTTGAGGCTACACACGAGTATATCAGCACCACAACGCTCAAACGTATGTGGGGTTATATTAATGATCGAAAAAGTGAACCACGCATCACCACGCTCAATTTGCTGGCTAACGTAGCTGGATTTGGCAGCTATGAGCAGTTTGAGCAAACGGAGGGGATTTCTTCAAATCAAGAAGAACTTCGTAGTGAGATTTTCTTTTCTAATGGGTGCGATGTCTCTAAATTGGAAGAAGGGGAAGAGCTGATTGTTACGTGGCAACCCAACCGTCGCTGTCGCTTTCGCCACATCAAAGGGTATCGCCTTGAAGTAATGGAGGCGGAAAATGCAAAGCTTTGTGTGGGCGATGTCTTTGATTGTGCCTATATCATTAATGGTGAGAAACTTATCGCCGACAACCTTTGCCACAAAGGCATCACGGGCCTCTCTTACGTAGCAGGCAAAGAAGGTGGTGTGTACTTTGAACGAGTGAATATAAAGAATTTGATAAGATAAACTGCAATTGGGTCTCCCCCTAACCTCTTCTCCTCAAGGAGAAATGGTTAGGGGGAGACTTTTAATTGTAATATATGTATTGCAAAATAGTTGTTTAATAAATAAATAATCATAAATCAATTAAAAATAGACTTCATAGGGAAGAAAAAAGAGTTGTTGGATTTGCTATATAGGATAAAAGTTGTAATTTTGCACTTCGAAAGTAGGAAACATAAGAAAACTGCTTTGTTTTGAGGGAGTTACGGCTCCTAGGTTAGTAATAACCCTCCGACCCATGCTTGCAAAATCAGTTTGGGCGACGGAACATAAAACAATTTTCATATTATTTTCATAAGACTGAAATGCCAGGATTATTAGGAAAAAAAATCGGAATGACATCCGTATTCAGTGCCGAGGGTCAAAACGTACCATGCACTGTTATCGAAGTAGGTCCTTGCGTGGTAACGCAGATTAAGACCGTCGAGAAAGATGGCTATGCAGCCGTACAGGTTGGTTTCCAAGATGCTAAGGAGAAGAATACTTCTGCTCCTCTTATGGGCCACTTTAAGAAGGCTGGTGTTACCCCAAAACGCCACTTGGCAGAGTTTAAGGGCTTCGATCAGGAGTTGAACCTGGGTGACACACTTACAGTTGAGTTGTTCAACGATACTCAATTTGTTGATGTTATCGGTACCTCAAAAGGTAAGGGCTTCCAAGGCGTTGTGAAGCGTCACGGTTTCGGTGGTGTAGGTCAGAGCACACACGGTCAGGACGACCGCTTGCGTAAGCCCGGTTCAATCGGTGCTTGTTCTTACCCCGCTAAGGTTTTCAAAGGTTTGCGCATGGGTGGCCAAATGGGTGGCGACCGCGTAACTACTCAAAACCTCAAAGTATTAAAGGTCATCCCCGAACACAACCTGCTCCTTATCAAGGGTTCTGTTCCCGGTTGCAAAGGTTCAATCGTAATTATCGAGAAGTAAGCAATGGAAGTTAGTGTATTCAATATCAACGGTGAAGATACCGGCCGTAAGGTAACACTGAACGACAGTGTATTTGGCATTGAGCCGAACGACCACGCTATCTACCTCGATGTTAAGCAGTATCTCGCTGCACAACGTCAAGGTACAGCTAAGTCAAAAGAAAGAAGTGAGATGAGCGGTTCAACCCGCAAGCTCGGTCGTCAAAAGGGCGGCGGTGGCGCACGTCGTGGTGATATCAACTCACCCGTACTCGTAGGCGGTGCTCGCGTATTCGGTCCTAAGCCCCGTAACTATAGCTTCAAGCTCAATAAGAAGATGAAGGCACTCGCTCGTCGCAGCGCACTCAGCTACAAGGTACAAGAGAACGCTCTCGTAGTAGTTGAAGACTTTACCTTCGATGCTCCGAAGACTAAGACTTTCGTAGACGCTTTGAATAACCTCAAGGTGGCTGATAAGAAAGTACTCGTAGTTCTTCCCGAAGCAAACAAAAACGTATATTTGTCAGCTCGCAACATTCAGAATGCAAAGGTGGCTATCGCTTCAGATATCAACACTTACGGTGTGCTCAACGCATCATCAATGGTAGTAACTGAAAGCGCCCTCTCTGCAATCGAGACTGTCTTAACAAAGTAAAAATAGCAACAGAAAATGGCATACATTATCAAACCCCTCGTGTCTGAAAAGGCCAATGGGATTACAGAAAAGCTGAACCAATTCAGCTTTATCGTGCGTCCTGAAGCTAACAAACTTCAGATTAAGGCAGAAGTTGAGGCATTGTATGGTGTAAACGTAACAAGCGTAAACACAATTAAGTACGCCGGTAGGACAAAGGCTCGCTACACAAAGGCAGGTCTCGTACGTGGTCGTAGCAATGCTTTCAAGAAGGCAATCGTAACCCTCAAGGAGGGCGAATCAATCGATTTCTATAGCAATATCTAAATAAATAATGGCAGTACGTAAATTTAAGCCCACTACACCGGGCCAGAGACACAAGATTATTGGTACGTTCGAAGAAATTACTGCATCCGTACCAGAAAAATCTCTCGTTTACGGTAAGCGCATCTCAGGCGGTCGCAACAACACTGGTAAGATGACTATGCGTTATCTTGGTGGTGGCCACAAGAGAAAGTTCCGCTTCATCGACTTTAAGCGTGAGAAAGATGGTGTACCCGCAGTTGTGAAGACAATTGAGTACGATCCTAACCGTTCGGCTCGCATCGCATTGCTCTTCTATGCTGATGGTGAAAAGCGTTATATCATTGCTCCTAATGGATTGAAGGTTGGCGACCAGTTAATGTCTGGTGCTGAGGCTGCTCCCGAAGTTGGTAACGCACTTCCCTTGCAGAACATTCCCGTCGGTACCGTAATTCACAACATCGAGCTCCGTCCTGGTCAGGGCGCATTGCTCGTTCGTTCAGCTGGTAACTTCGCACAGCTCACCTCACGTGAAGGTAAGTATTGCGTAATCAAGTTGCCCTCAGGTGAAACTCGCCAAATCCTCAGTGCTTGCAAGGCTACAATCGGTAGCGTAGGTAACTCAGATCATGCTCTTGAATCTTCAGGTAAAGCAGGTCGTTCACGCTGGTTGGGACGTCGTCCTCACAACCGTGGTGTTGTAATGAACCCTGTTGATCACCCAATGGG
This sequence comes from uncultured Prevotella sp., assembly GCA_900540885.1. Lineage (GTDB taxonomy): Bacteria > Bacteroidota > Bacteroidia > Bacteroidales > Bacteroidaceae > Alloprevotella. The sequence goes on along the minus strand of UQHJ01000044.1, from coordinate 14,073 downwards.
TGGTGGTGAAGGCCGTCAGAGTGGTGGTCACCCACGTTCACGTACAGGTTTGTATGCTAAGGGCTTGAAGACAAGAGCTCCTAAGAAGCAGTCAAACAAGTACATTATCGAGAGACGTAAAAAGTAACAAGCACTAAAACAAAGAAGAATTTATGAGTCGTTCTCTTAAAAAAGGCCCGTACATCGCAGTATCGCTCGAAAAGAAGGTGCTCGCCATGAATGAAAGCGGTAAGAAAAACGTGGTGAAGACATGGGCCAGAGCTTCAATGATATCTCCCGACTTCGTTGGTCATACCATTGCAGTTCACAACGGAAACAAATTCATCCCTGTTTACGTTACTGAAAACATGGTCGGTCACAAACTTGGTGAGTTCGCACCCACCCGTAAGTTTGGCGGTCATGCTGGTAACAAGAAGAAGTAAGCAGGACTTTCAATCCAAAGAAATAAAAAAGAATAAATAAATAATGGGAGCAAGAAAAAGATTAGCGGCTGAAAAAAGAAAAGAAGCCCTGAAGACCCAGTATTTTGCAAAGTTGCAAAATGTTCCCTCTTCACCCCGCAAGATGCGCTACGTAGTAGACATGGTGCGCGGCATGGAGGTGAATCGCGCCCTCGGCACCCTCAAGTTCTCTAAGAAGGCTGCTTCTGAAGTACTCGAAAAGCTGTTGCGTTCAGCAATCGCTAACTGGGAACAGAAGAACGATCGCAAGGCTGAAGATGGCGAATTGTTTATAACCAAGATTTTTGTTGACGAGGGTGTTACGCTCAAGCGCATGCGTCCAGCTCCACAGGGTAGAGGTTATAGAATTCGTAAACGTTCAAACCACGTAACTTTGTTCGTGGGTACTAAAACAAATGATTAATCGATATGGGACAGAAAGTAAATCCGATAAGTAACCGACTTGGTATTATTCGCGGTTGGGATTCTAACTGGTTCGGCGGCCGTAACTTCGGTGACAACATTCTCGAAGACAGCAAGATCCGTAAGTATCTCGACGCTCGCTTGGCAAAGGCCAGCGTATCTCGTATCGTAATCGAACGCACTCCGAAGCTCATCACTATCACCGTTTGCACTTCACGCCCCGGTATCATCATTGGTAAGGGTGGTGCAGAAGTTGACAAACTTAAGGAAGAACTGAAGAAGATTACCGATAAGGACGTTCAAATCAATATCTTCGAAGTAAAGAAGCCCGACCTCGATGCTAACATCGTTGGTAAGAGCATCGCTCGCCAGGTAGAGGGCAAGATTGCTTACCGTCGCGCTATCAAGATGGCTATTGCCAACGCTATGCGCATGGGTGCTGAAGGTATCAAGGTTCAGATCTGTGGCCGTTTGAATGGCGCAGAAATGGCCCGCAAGGAAATGTTCAAGGAAGGCCGTACTCCGTTACACACTCTCCGTGCCGACATCGACTACTGCCAGTGTGAAGCACTCACAAAGGTAGGTTTGCTCGGTATCAAGGTATGGATCTGCCGTGGCGAAGTTTATGGCAAGCGTGACCTCGCTCCTAACTTCACTCAGGAGAAGGAAACTCGTGGCAACAACAATTTCAACGGTGGCCGCAAGTTCCGCAACAAGAGAAACAACAACCGCTAATCAGATTTTTCAGTTAGAGTATTATGTTACAACCGAAAAGAACAAAATACAGAAGACCGCAAAAAGGCCGTTGCAAGGGTAACGCTCAGCGTGGCAACCAACTCGCTTTTGGTAGCTTCGGCATTAAGAGCCTCGATACGCACTGGCTCACCGGTCGTCAAATCGAAGCAGCTCGTGTAGCCATGACACGTTATATGCAACGTGAGGGTCAGAGCTGGATTCGTATCTTCCCCGACAAACCAATCACCAAGAAGCCTGCCGATGTACGTATGGGTAAAGGTAAGGGTGATCCCGTGGGTTACGTATTCCCCATCACTCCGGGTCGTATCATCTTCGAGATCGAAGGTGTACCTTTCGAGGTAGCTAAGGAGGCTCTTCGCCTCGCTGCCCAGAAGCTTCCCGTTACTACTAAATTCGTTGTTAGACACGACTACGACAAAAACGCCTAATCATGAAGATTTCAGAAATTCGTCAAATCCCCGCAGCAGAGCTTTCACAGCGCATCGCTGACGAGGTTGCTAAATACAATCAGTTGGTGCTCAACCACAGCATCTCTCCTCTGGAAAATCCTTCACAGATCAAGGCTGCTCGTCGCACCATCGCTCAGATGAAGACAGTGTTGAGAGAAATCGAACTTAACAAGTAATAATGGTCCAGATGGAAGCTAGAAACTTAAGAAAAACAAGACAGGGTGTTGTTATTAGCAACAAAATGGACAAAACCATTGTTGTAGCTGCTAAGTTCAAAGAGAAGCACCCCATTTACGGTAAATTTGTCTCAAAGACGAAGAAGTATCACGCTCACGACGAGAAGAACGACTGCAATGTCGGCGATACCGTGCTCATCATGGAAACTCGCCCCTTGAGCAAGACTAAGCGTTGGAGAGTTGTTGAAATTGTAGAAAGAGCTAAATAATTATGATACAAGCAGAATCAAGATTGACAGTTGCCGACAACAGCGGCGCACGCGAGGCACTCTGCATCCGCGTTCTCGGTGGTACTAAGCGTCGTTACGCTTCAGTCGGTGATGTGATTGTCGTTTCTGTAAAGAACGTAATCCCGTCAAGCGATATTAAGAAAGGTGCCGTATCAAAGGCTTTGATCGTACGTACCAAGAAGGAAATCCGTCGTGCTGACGGTTCTTACATCCGTTTTGATGACAATGCTTGCGTATTGCTCAACAATGCCGGTGAACTCAGAGGTAGCCGTATCTTCGGCCCCGTTGCTCGTGAACTCCGCGCTGTCAACATGAAGGTCGTGTCTTTGGCACCTGAAGTACTTTAATCAAGATTTCAAAGAAAGTAATGAGTAAGTTACATATCAAAAAAGGCGACACCGTTTATGTAAATGCCGGTGAAGACAAGGGCAAGACTGGTAAGGTCACTAAGGTTCTTGTTGAGAAGCAACGTGCTATCGTTGAAGGCGTCAACATGGTGTCTAAGAGCCAAAAGCCAAGCGCAAAGAACCCTCAGGGTGGCATCGTTAAGATGGAGGCTCCCATTCACATTTCTAATTTGAACGTAGTTGACCCCAAGACTGGCAAGCCCACTCGCATCGGTCGCCGTAAGAACGATGACGGCAAGTTGGTACGTTTCGCTAAAAAATCAGGAGAGGAGATTAAGTAATGAATACAGCACAACTTAAGAAGGAATATGCAGAGCGCATTGCCCCAGCTCTGATGAAGCAGTTCAACTATTCTTCATCAATGCAGATCCCCGCTCTGAAGAAGATCGTTATCAACCAAGGTCTCGGTATGGCAGTTGCTGATAAGAAGATTATCGACGTTGCTATCAACGAACTTACTGCCATCACTGGTCAGAAGGCTGTTGCTACCGTTTCAAAGAAGGACGTTGCCAACTTCAAACTTCGTAAGAAGATGCCTATCGGCGTTATGGTAACTCTTCGTCGTGAACGTATGTACGAGTTTCTCGAGAAGCTCGTTCGCGTAGCACTTCCCCGTATCCGCGACTTCAAGGGTATCGAAAGCAAGTTCGATGGCCGTGGCAACTATACGCTCGGTATTCAGGAGCAAATCATCTTCCCTGAAATCAACATCGATACTATCGACCGCATCCTCGGTATGAACATCACTTTCGTGACTTCTGCTCCTACCGATGAAGAGGGTTACGCTCTCCTCAAGGAATTCGGTCTTCCTTTCAAAAACGCTAAAAACTAATTCGAAACTATGGCAAAAGAGTCAATGAAAGCACGCGAGGTAAAGCGTGCCAAGCTCGTCGCTAAGTACGCCGCTAAGCGTGCAGCGCTCAAGGAAATTGTCAATAAGTCGAATGATCCCGTGGAAGCTTACGAGGCAGCTCGTAAGCTCCAGAAGATCCCTCGCAACGCCAATCCTATCCGTCTGCACAATCGCTGTAAGATTACGGGTCGTCCAAAGGGTTATATCCGCCTCTTCGGTCTCTCTCGTATCCAATTCCGCGAAATGGCTTCTAACGGTTTGATCCCCGGCGTAAAGAAGGCCAGCTGGTAAAGAACAATCCACTTATTATTTAATATTGTCGGGGTTGTCCCGATTAATTAAACAATTCAAATCAAATGACTGATCCTATAGCAGATTATCTTACGCGTTTGCGTAATGCTATCCAGGCAAAGCACCGTGTGGTTGAAGTGCCTGCGTCAAACTTGAAGAAGGACATCACTAAGATCCTCTTCGATCAGGGTTACATCCTCAACTACAAGTTTGAGGAAGATGGTGCTCAAGGCACTATCAAGATCGCCCTCAAGTATAACCCCCAAACTAAGGTGAACGCTATCAAGAGCCTCACTCGCGTTTCAAAGCCCGGTATGCGTAAGTACACTGGCTACCGTGAAATGCCTCGTGTCATCAACGGCCTTGGTATCGCTATCATCTCTACTTCAAAGGGTGTAATGACAAATAAGGCTGCTGCTGATCTTAAGATTGGTGGTGAAGTTCTTTGCTACGTATATTAATTTAGGAGGAACAAAATGTCTAGAATAGGTAAATTGCCGATTAACATCCCTGCAGGTGTAACAGTTACCCTGAAGGATAATGTAGTGTCTGTAAAAGGACCGAAGGGTGAGCTCAGCCAGGCTGTTGATCCTTCCATCATCGTCACAATCGAAAACAACGAAATCACTTTCGCTATCGACGAAGCTAACGACACTGTTGAACAGAAGCAAAAGCAGGCCTTCCATGGCCTCTACCGCGCACTTGTTAACAACATGGTAGTTGGTGTTTCTGAAGGTTACTCTAAGGAAATGGAACTCGTAGGTGTAGGTTACCGTGTTTCAAACCAAGGCAACCTCATCGAGTTCAACTTAGGTTACACTCACGCTATCTTCCTTCAGGTGCCCGCCGAAATTAAGGTTGAGACGAAGTCTGAACGAAACAAAAACCCGTATATCAAGCTCGAGTCTTGCGACAAGCAGTTGCTCGGTCTCGTATGCGCTAAAATCCGTTCTTTCCGCAAGCCTGAACCTTACAAGGGTAAGGGTATCCTTTATGTAGGCGAACAGATTCGTCGTAAGTCTGGTAAGTCTGCTGGTGCTAAGTAATTTAAATCTTTAAGATTATGACTACGAAAAAAGAACAAAGACGCGTAAAAATCAAATATCGGGTTCGTAATAAGATTGCTGGTACTGCTGCCCGTCCTCGTCTGACTGTATTCCGCAGCAACAAGCAAATCTACGTACAAATTATCAATGACGAGACAGCTTCGACTCTCGTTGCTGCCTCTTCACTCGGCATGGAAACCATGCCTAAGAAGGAGCAGGCCGCTAAGGTAGGTGAAGCAGTAGCTGCTAAGGCTATCGCTGCAGGTATCACTGAGGTCGTTTTCGACCGTAATGGTTACCTCTACCACGGACGTGTTAAAGAAGTTGCTGATGGTGCCCGTAAAGGTGGACTTAAATTCTAATTAAGATTATGGCAAACAGAGTAAACGTAAACGCAGAAGAATTAAAGGATAGACTGGTTGCTATCAATCGTGTTGTCAAGGTGACCAAGGGTGGTCGTACTTTCACTTTCGCTGCAATTGTAGTAGTAGGTGATGGTAAGGGCGTTATTGGTTATGGTCTTGGTAAGGCTGGTGAAGTTACAGCAGCTATTGCTAAGGGCGTTGAGGCAGCAAAGAAGAATTTGGTTAAAGTTCCCGTACTCAAAGGTACTGTTCCTCACGAACAAGCCGCTCGCTTTGGTGGTGCAGAGGTATTGATCCTCCCTGCTGCTGAAGGTACCGGAGTTGTAGCTGGTGGCGCTATGCGTGCCGTACTTGAGAGTGTAGGTGTAAAGAACGTATTGGCTAAGTCAAAGGGTTCTTCTAATCCTCACAATCTCGTAAAGGCTACAATCTTGGCTTTGAGTGAAATGCGTGATGCACGCACGGTTGCTCAGCACCGTGGTGTGTCTTTGGAAAAAGTATTCAGAGGATAAACTATTATGGCAACGATTAAGATACAACAGACGAAGAGCCGTATCGGTGCTCCCAAAGACCAAAAGCGCACACTCGATGCACTGGGTCTCACTAAGCTGAACCACATCGTAGAGAAGGAGGACACTCCTAACGTACGCGGTATGATTCGCAAGGTACACCACTTAGTAACGGTCGTAGAATAATTTAATAAACAAACGAAGCTTTATGAAATTACATACTTTAAAGCCTGCTAATGGTGCTACCAGTTCACGCAAGCGTATCGGCCGTGGTCCCGGTTCGGGCATGGGTGGTACTTCAACCCGTGGACACAAGGGTGCCAAGTCTCGTTCAGGTTACAGCAAGAAGATTGGTTTCGAAGGTGGTCAGATGCCTTTGCAGCGTCGTCTTCCCAAATTTGGTTTCAAGAATATCAACCGTGTAGAATACAAGGCTATCAATCTTTCTACGCTTCAGGCTCTTGCCGAGGCTAAGAACCTTGAGAAGATTGGTATCGCTGAATTACAAGCTGCAGGTTTCATTTCTTCAAAGCAATTGGTGAAGATCTTGGGTAATGGCGAGCTCAAGGCCAAGTTGGCCGTAGAGGCTCACGCATTCTCTAAGACCGCTGAAGCTGCTATCACTGCAGTTGGCGGCACAGCTACAAAAATCTAATCAATCCTACTTCGATGAAAAAAATAATCGAGACCATCAAGAACATTTGGAGAATTGAGGACTTGCGTACGCGCCTCCTCATCACCATTCTCTTTGTTGCTATATATCGCTTCGGCTCGTTTATCGTGCTTCCTGGTATTGATCCCGCACGTTTGCAAGCTTTGCAAAATCAAACGAGCGAAGGTTTGATGTCATTGTTGAATATGTTCTCGGGTGGTGCCTTCTCAAACGCTTCGGTGTTTGCCTTGGGTATCATGCCCTACATTTCTGCATCAATCGTCATCCAGCTTCTCGCCATCGCTGTTCCTTACTTCCAGAAGATGCAGCGTGAAGGCGAAAGTGGTCGTCGCAAGATTAATCAAATCACTCGCTGGTTGACTATAGCAATCTTGCTCTTCCAGGCTCCTTCATACTTGATTAACCTCAAGGCACAGACCGCAGGTTCAGGTGCATTCCTTGTAGGAGACGGATTCTGGTTCATGTTGTCGTCTACGATTATCCTTGCGGCAGGTAGTATGTTTGTCCTGTGGCTCGGCGAAAGAATCACTGACAAGGGTGTCGGTAATGGTGTATCACTTATCATTATGATTGGTATCATTGCACGTATGCCGAGTGCCTTTGTTGCTGAATTTGTTACTGCATTCAGCGGTGCCGAAGGTGGTGGCTTAATTAAGTTCCTCTTCGAGATTATTGCACTGCTCTTCGTAATGGCGCTTGCCATTATGTTGGTAAAGGCCACTCGCAAGGTGCCTGTACAGTATGCTCAACGAATTGAAGGCAATCGCGCAGTGGGCGGTGCACGTCAGTACATCCCCCTCAAGCTCTTCGCAGCTAACGTAATGCCTATCATCTTCGCACAGGCTATCATGTTCATACCCCTGACTCTTGCCCAGACCGTTTCTAAGAACGGAGGTAGCTGGGTATTGAATCAGTTCCTGGATCACACAAGCGTACTTTACAACGCAGTGTTCGTCATCCTGATTGTAGCGTTTACTTACTTCTATACAGCCATTACATTGAACCCCGTTCAGATGGCTGAAGATATGAAGCGTAATAACGGTTTCATTCCAGGTGTTAAGCCTGGCAAACCCACAGCAGATTACTTAGACCACGTGATGTCAAGCATCACTTTCCCTGGTTCACTCTTCATCGCTTTGATCGCTATCATGCCTGCTTTCGCTGGCATCTTCGGCGTAAAGCAAGAGTTTGCCCAATTCTTCGGAGGAACGTCTTTGCTTATCCTCGTGGGTGTTGTACTGGACACGTTACAACAGATTGAGAGCCACCTCTTGGTGCGCCACTACGACGGACTCCTCAATTCAGGACACGTCCGCACACGTTCAACGAAGGTAGCTGCCTATTAATTACTTTTAGTCTGAATGATTTATCTGAAGACCGACGATGAGATAGAGTTGTTGCGCAAGGCTAACCTCTTGGTTAGTGCAACGCTCACTGAAATAGCAAAAATTGTTGAGCCGGGTGTCACAACTCGACAGTTAGACACCTTGGCTGAACAATTTATTCGCGACCACGGTGCGGAACCCACATTTAAAGGTTTCCCCAATCCGTATGGTGGCCCTTTCCCCGCCAGTATTTGTACATCAGTAAACAATGTAGTGGTACACGGCATTCCGAATGACGAACCGCTACGAGATGGTGATATAGTTTCAGTTGATTGTGGAACGTTTATTGATGGTTTTTGTGGCGACTCATGCTACACTTTCTGTGTAGGTGAGGTAAAGCCCGAAGTCAAGGAGTTGCTTCGCATTACGAAGGAATCACTTTACAAGGGTATAGAACAAGCCATCGTAGGACACCGCTTAGGCGATATAGGCTATGCCGTTCAAAACCATTGCGAAGCACACGGTTATGGCGTAGTAAGAGAATTTGTAGGTCATGGCATCGGACATGAGATGCATGAAGACCCACAGGTGCCCAACTACGGCCGACAAGGTACGGGCAAGCAGTTGAAAAACGGCTTATGCATCGCTATCGAACCAATGATAACGATGGGCTCGCACGAGTTAGCCATGCTCGAAGACCGTTGGGGAGTTGTCACACGTGACGGACTACCCGCTGCCCACTTCGAACACACCATAGCCATTCATCATGGTAAGGCCGACCTCATGTCGACGTTCGACGAAATTGAAGAAGTAGAAAGACAAAAACATTAATATGGCAAAAGAAGCTGCTATCGAACAAGACGGGACAATCGTTGAAGCATTGAGCAATGCTATGTTCCGTGTAGAATTAGAGAACGGACACGAAATTACGGCCCACATCTCAGGTAAGATGCGTATGCACTACATCAAAATTTTACCTGGCGATAAGGTAAAGGTCGAAATGAGTCCGTACGATCTTTCGAAAGGAAGAATTGTGTTCAGATACAAATAAACAAAACATATGAAAACAAGAGCATCATTAAAGAAACGGTCTGCAGATTGCAAGATTGTACGTCGCAAAGGCCGTCTGTTTGTGATTAACAAAAAGAACCCTAAGTTCAAAATGCGTCAGGGTTAACCAAGTTCCGCAATAAACAAAATAAAATATGGCAATAAGAATTGTTGGTGTTGACCTCCCTCAGAACAAGCGTGGTGAGATCGCCCTGACCTACATCTACGGTATAGGTCGTAGTAGCTCGGCTAAAATCTTGGACGAAGCCGGCATTGACAGAGATATCAAAGTGAAGGATTGGACTGATGACCAAGCAGCCAAGATCCGTGAGATCATTGGTGCTAACTTCAAGGTAGAAGGTGACCTTCGCTCTGAAATCCAGCTGAACATCAAGCGTCTTATGGACATTGGTTGCTACCGTGGTGTTCGCCATCGTAACGGTCTTCCCGTTCGTGGTCAAAGCACAAAGAACAATGCTCGTACTCGCAAGGGTCGTAAGAAGACCGTTGCTAACAAGAAGAAAGCTACTAAATAATAAATAAATATGGCAAAGAAAACAGTTGCAGCAAAGAAGAGAAACGTGAAAGTTGACGCTATGGGTCAGCTCCACGTTCACAGCTCTTTCAACAATATCATTGTGTCTCTTGCAAATAGCGAGGGCCAGATTATTTCTTGGTCTTCTGCCGGTAAGATGGGCTTCCGTGGTTCTAAGAAGAACACTCCTTACGCAGCTCAGATGGCCGCTCAGGATTGTGCCAAAGTAGCTTATGACCTCGGTCTCCGCAAGGTGAAGGCATACGTTAAAGGTCCCGGTAATGGTCGTGAATCTGCTATCCGTGCTATCCACGGTGCAGGCATCATGGTAACTGAGATCATCGACGTTACTCCACTTCCTCACAACGGCTGCCGTCCTCCGAAGCGCAGAAGAGTATAACACACGTTAGTTTTATAGTAAAAGAAATAAGAATACAATGGCAAGATATATTGGACCTAAGTCTCGTATCGCCCGTAAGTTTGGTGAGGCTATCTTCGGTGCTGACAAAGTGTTAGCAAAGCGTAACTTCCCTCCTGGCCAGCATGGTAACAACCGTCGTCGTAAGACTTCTGAGTACGGTGTTATGCTCGCTGAGAAGCAGAAGGCTAAGTACACTTACGGTGTACTTGAAAAGCAGTTCCGCAACCTTTTTGAGAAGGCCGCATCTGCTTCAGGCATTACTGGTGAGATTCTTCTCCAGAGCCTTGAGTGCCGTCTCGACAATGTAGTATACCGTCTTGGTATTGCTCCTACTCGTGCAGCAGCTCGTCAGCTCGTTAATCACAAGCACATCACGGTTGATGGCCGCGTAGTTAACATCGCTTCTTACAGCGTTAAGCCCGGTCAGATCGTAGCTGTTCGCGAAAAGTCTAAGTCTCTCGAAGTTATCGCTGATTCATTGGCAGGCTTCAATCACAGCAAGTATCCTTGGATTGAATGGGATGAGACTACTAAGAGCGGTAAGCTCCTTCACAAGCCCGAACGTGCTGACATCCCTGAGAACATCAAGGAGCAGTTGATCGTCGAGTTGTACTCTAAAAACTAATCAATAATTCCCTTACATTCATGGCGATATTAGCATTTCAAAAACCTGACAAAGTAATAATGTTGGAAAGCGACTCTAAGTACGGCAAGTTTGAATTCCGCCCCTTGGAGCCAGGTTTCGGCACTACTGTCGGAAATGCATTGCGTCGCATCCTACTTTCTTCGCTCGAGGGCTTCGCTATCAACACTATCAAGATTGAAGGTGTAGAACACGAGTTTGCCACCGTGCCTGGAGTAAAGGAAGACGTGACCAACATTATACTCAACTTGAAGCAAGTTCGTTTCAAGCAGATTGTAGATGAGTACGAAACAGAGAAGGCTACTATCACCATCTCTAACTCTACTGAGTTTAAAGCTGGCGATATTAACAACTTTCTCAATGGATTTGAAGTGTTAAATCCTGAATTAGTGATTTGTCACTTAGATTCTAAAGCCACGATGCAGATAACAATCTCGATCAATAAGGGTAGAGGTTACGTTCCCGCTGACGAGAATCGTGAGTTCTGCCAAGACATTAACGAGATTGCTATCGACTCTATTTACACTCCTATCCGTAACGTCAAGTACGCTGTAGAGCCTTTCCGTGTTGAGCAGAAGACTGACTACGACAAGCTTGTGCTTGAAATCACTACGGACGGTTCCATTCACCCGAAGGATGCCCTGAAGGAGGCCGCTAAAATCTTGATTTACCACTTCATGCTTTTCTCTGACGAGAAGATCACCATGGAGGACAAGCCCGATACTGATAACGAAGAGTTTGATGAAGAAGTGCTTCACATGCGTCAGTTGCTCAAGACGAAGTTGACTGACATGAACCTCTCGGTTCGTGCCCTCAATTGCTTGAAGGCTGCTGATGTTGAGACACTTGGCGAGCTTGTTCAGTATAACAAGAACGACCTCTTGAAGTTCCGCAACTTTGGTAAGAAATCGCTCACTGAGCTTGATGATTTGCTCGAGAGTCTGAATCTGTCGTTTGGAACTGACATTTCTAAGTATAAATTAGATAAAGATTAATATCTGAAATGAGACACAATAAAAAATTCAACCATCTGAGCCGTACTGCTTCTCATAGAAGCGCCATGCTCTCAAACATGGCTTGCTCTTTGATCAAGCACAAAAGAATCACTACGACTCTGGCCAAGGCTAAGGCGCTGAAGAAGTACGTTGAGCCCCTGATCACTAAGAGCAAGGACGATACAATGAATTCTCGTCGTGTAGTATTCAGCTATCTTCAGGACAAGGTTGCCGTAACCGAGCTCTTCCGTGAGGTTCGTAGCAAGGTGCTTGACCGTCCTGGTGGCTACACTCGCATCATCAAGACTGGTTTCCGTGCCAGCGATGCGTCTGAAATGTGCTTCATCGAACTCGTTGACTTCGATGAGAACATGGCCAAGACGAAGAAGAAGGCTACTCGTACTCGCCGCAGCAAGAAGGCCGCAGCTACTGCTGAAGCTCCTGCAACTGCTGAAGCAACTGAAGCCCCTGCTGAAGAAGCAAAGGCTGAGTAATATTGCGAAACTTGGATCGACGTGTGTGTCCAAGCACACGTCGGCTCTTACTACATACATTAAGCGCAACTGCAAGCACACTAAGCTCGTGGTTGCGCTTTTTAACGTTAAATAGGGTGTTCTAAACGCAGACCTTTTTAAACTTATAAAGCATCAAAATCGATTTAATAAACTGTAATTTGTCGGCCTAACGAGAATGAACATTAACGAATAATTAACAAAAAAATTAATGAAATAATTAATGTTCAATTAATGATAATTAATGTTCAAAACAACGCGCGAAGCGCGCCTAATTTTAAACGTTAACTATTTATGTTATGCGCTTCGCGCTTTGTCTTGAACATTAATTATCATTAATTGAACATTAATTATTTCATTAATTTTTTCGTTAATGTTCATTCTCGTTAGGCAGATAAATTGCAGTTTATCTCTTCTTCACCCCCCAGACATTCCCTTCACACAAGTGGCGGCGGGGCACCCCTAAGCGTCGCATCTCCTTGGTGATACGCTTGATAGTGATGCCTTGCAATGAACGGGGAGCTTGCGTCTTTAGTTCATCAAAAAGTTCACTGGCTGATAACCACGTAATCGTTTGGTCCTTTTTAAGATTACAAGTAGCGTCGGGAGCCATGTAAAAGCGTGAAAAGACATCATTCACAGCCGAGAATTTGTAGTAAGCCTTATTATGCAATTCAATTTCGCGCTCCTCGTCTTTGGTAAAAAAGAGCGGTTTGCCCTTAGCTATCTCAGCCAATAATTGCGCGTAGAGTTGGTCATGGTCAACCGTCACCTCACCCATGACAAACTCAACAGGTTGGCAGAAGAAACGGCGTGAACCCGTAGGGTCGGTCAGCAACTCCGTGTAGTTGCTCGTACCAATAAACGAAGCCATGCGCGTAACCATTATTTGACTTCTACCACGCGGCAAACGCATTTTAACGTCCGTCATCTGCATGAGGTTTTTCAAAATGCCCATCTGACGTTCGTTATAACGATCAAACTCGTCCATATTAATCAGCGCAAAGCGTCCCAGTTTCTTTTCAGCGCCACTATCGGCCGTTAGGTCAAACTTATCGGTGTAATAACGGCGCAATACGGGCGGCAACAGCGTGCGACAGAACGTACTTTTACCCATACCTTGTCGGTCGCTAAGGAGCAAAGGCGCAATCTGATTCTGAAACACATGGCAATTCTCCTCCGTGTTTTGCCAACCAGCCACCATAGCACGCATCCAGCGGCTGAATACTTTCACCCACAATACATCGTGACTCACCATGTGCGCCACCTCCGTCAATCGGTTGCGTCCGTCCCATCGAGGTAAGTGATTAAGGTAATGTTGCAAAGGGTGATAAGCAGGCACCGCTTCAGAGTTCAAGTAACCATCCACCCAACTGCGATAGCACTGTGGCAGTGAACTCTGTACGTGCATAATCAGCGAATTGCGACTACGCTCCGTCATCAGCTTAAAGTCATCATCTGCTGCACTCTCTTTGGGCTGCAACTATACATTATTCTCCAATTCATTAAAGCGAATATTCCATTTATCATGAATAACTTCTTGCATCTGTTCCACCAATGAAGTTTCGCTTTTTTCTTTTTTAGACGTAGCAGCTTGAGTGGACGTTACCACTTGCTGCGCTTGTTGTGGTGTTTGCACAGTCTCTTTAAGAGCTTCTTCTTTTGCACCCACTTCGTTTTCTATCTCTTCGGTAAGCAATCGTTTCACCCAGGCTTTTACAATACGCACAATATCATTGTCACAGAGTTGGGTAAAAAGTTGTTTAGCAAGGTCGAAAAGTTGTCGAATTATATTTTTAATTATTGCTGTCCGGTAAAACTTCAAAGAACATAAAATTCCTCCCCGAAGTCCTGTAAAATAGGACTTCGGGGTTTATTTTTTCAAAAGTAAGCCCCCTTAATCGAAAAGACTTA
>UQHJ01000043.1 GCA_900540885.1 uncultured Prevotella sp. | reverse complement strand
TCGAACCCCAAGTTGGCAATGCCGACGCGGGGACGCGTCGCCCCCAGGTTAGGACGCGCCCCCCCCAATTAGGCAGACAAACCGCAGTTTATCTAATTTACTTATTACATTTCGGACACCGACCGACCATTACATAATTAGCGCTCGTAAGAGTAAAGCCTTGCGGCAACGCTACTTGCGGTATGGGCATGCCGCGCAGACAAAACGTGCGGCCACACCGCTCGCAGCGAAAGTGAACGTGATAATCGTCTAATCCATGTTGATGATCTTCCTCACCACAATGGCAGTCCGCATCACAAAGGGCATACTTCGTCATGCCCGTTCCGTCTTCAATACTATGCACCATATGGTGGGAGAGAAAGAGCGTGAGCGTGCGAAAGATGCTTGACTTGTCAACGGTGACAAGCCGCGCTTCAAGGTCAGAAAGCGAGAGCGCGCAGTCAGCACGTTCCAATTCATTCAATACGAGTACGCGCACCGAGGTCGGTTTAATATGTCTAACGGTAAAGAGTTTGTCGTCAGTAGCTTTGTCCATACTATCTTATTTTGTGCTACAAATGTAGTCAATTTGTCACAAGAAATGTCATTTCGTCAAGCCAAATTGGCACAAAAGGTGGACTAAGGGGGGACGATACGTTTTGGCACGCACGTTGTAATATTGGTAAGCGCAAGTCGGAAGCTCCGAGAGGAGCGGAAGATGAAGCAAACAACATTCTAAAACAACAAAAAAATATATACAATTATGACACGCTATTCACAAAACTGGTTACCTAACGTATTCAACGACTTCTTTGATAACAACTATATGCCACGCGTTAATGCTACAGCCCCTTCAATCAACGTTGCTGAGGACAACGAACACTACCACGTAGAAGTTGCCGCTCCAGGTATGACAAAGGACGACTTCAACATTCACCTCGATGAGAATGGTGACTTGGTCATCAACATGGAGAAGAAAGAAGAAGACGAACAGCACAAGGGCAAGAAGTACTTGCGTCGCGAGTTTGCTTACACCAAGTATCAACAGACGTTGGTTCTGCCCGATGATGTTGACAAGACAAAGATTGGTGCAGAGGTTAAGCACGGCATCTTAAACATCACCTTGCCTAAGATAGCCGAGGCAGAAGCCAAAGTAGCACGTACCATTGAGGTGCAGTAATATAATTTCGCGCTTTGCCGCGAACCCAATAATATAAAATCCGTGCTTCGGTAAAGCTCTTGTAAGGGGTTTATCGAAGCACGGATTTTTGTGTTGTTAGCTTTACAGATTTATTCTTGGAATGCTCATCAATCGACAATTCATGTCAAGGCACTAATCCTATGATGATGATCGCTAATGCCAATGTTTTCATATTCTTTATGATTTTATATTTCTTAATTGTTACTTACCTATAGTGTATCTTACACCTACATTGAAATTGAAGTTCAGCGGTTTCTCCTTGTAGATAGTCTGGAGCGAAGAATGGTCGTCTAAATGATAGCTTACGCCCGGCTCTGCATAAATACCGACATTGTCAAGCACGTCAAACTGCACGCCGAAATCCACATTTACAGACATTTGCAAAGGCTTGCTATCAATGTTGACAGTCTTTTTCTTCTTTGTCGCATTATTGATGACATATTCTTTCGTGACATTTCCCGATACGCATTTTTCTGCAAGTACACCTGCCGAGCCATATAGATTAAACCTTTTGTATGACCATGCATTATATTTCATATTGACAGGAATCCCTACATAGTTCAGCCTTTGCTCGCCCGTAAAGTAGTTCTCTTTTGTTCCGTCTTTCATGTCGGAAGAGAGACGAGTGTATGTAAATCCGCTTTCGATGCTCCAATGCTCGTTAAGTGTGTATGCCACTTTCACACCAATGCGTACAGGCAAGCGGTGCTTGTATTCTGCTTTCACTTCCTTTCCCTGATTGAATATATTGATGCCGAGCATAGGGTTGTCCTCCCAGTCAGAATTATCTGGACCGGTTGCAACAACAGGGTCGCCAATAGATGTTATGGTTCTTGATGACCCCATCAATCCCATTGCACTTGTACTTACAGTCCAACGTAGCGATGTGGACGAAGAGGCGTGACGCCTTGCGTCAGAGTTGTAAGCCACAAGACTGCCGTAATTGCTGTTGTGATGAGAATTGTTTGCTTTCTTGCTCTCATTCTCACGTTTCGGCAAATTTTCTTTGTCGGCAGTTGTATTCGTTTCTTTTGAACTGTTGGTATCATCCTCCTCATGGTTGTCAGACGCTGTTTCCAAAGATTTCTCATCATTAGCATAAGATGACAATGTATTAATGTCACCAACAGTTTTGTGTACTATGGTTGTAATGATGCGTGGCACAGGTGAGTTGTGGGCAATAGGATTATTGCCGTCGTCAGCAACGATATTGCCTTTAGGGGATGGCTCTGCTGGTGTATGTGCTATTTGTTGATTTGTCATTTCTGATGGCGTTTGCCCATCGTTTGCGTATTCAGAATATATTGAATATCCTATCAACAAAGCCACGCTTGCAGCGGCTGCAGTATACGCTGTGCGCCGTAGCCAGTAGGTTTTGAAAGGGCTGCCGCCGTGCATATAGCCACCATTCTCATCAGTCGTTCCTTTGCGAATCTCCTCCCAAAGTCCTTTTGGTGCATCTTTCTCATAGTTGCCCAAACGGTCGTGTATGTCTTTTTGCCAATTATTTTTCATACGTTAAATGGAATTGATGGTTCTATAATGTTTTATCTTCTGCACCAGCATTGATTTGGCCTTGTGCAGCTGCGAAGCTGAAGTATTCTCCTTTATGCCGAGCAATTGGGCTATTTCCTTGTGACTCTTATCGTCAATGACATAGAGATTGAATACAGTTCGGTATCCGTCGGGCAACTCACGTATAAACTGATGAAGTACATCGGTAGGTATGTCCTCAGTCTCCATACTGTCGCCATCTGCAATATTCATATCTTTATCATCGATACTATCAATGGGCAAACGGCTGTTGTTGCGTACAAACTTCAGGGTCTCATTGAGAGTAATTTTTGCCATCCATGCTTTCAAAGACCCTTCTCCGCGATACTTGAAACTATCCAGAGAAGTAAATATCTTGATGAACGATTCTTGTAGCACGTCCTTAATGTCTTCGTCTTCTGTGATGTAGCGCGAGCAGAGTGCAGACAGGTATCGCACATGCTTGCGATAAATCCACTCGGTGGCAGTATTGTCGCCATCGAGTGCCTTTCGCAACCATCGTTCCTCTTCCGTTTCTTTTCTGAATGTTATGCCGAACATGATGTTTGTAGGGTTAAAAGCTTTGGAAACAACGAAGTGCAAATGCCCTTACCATACAGCAAAAAGCATTTGCACTATCTCGTAACAACGAGTTTTTTATTCTATACGATGCAATAATGAGGGTGTTTCGGTATTGTACGCCGATGTGACCGTATGCATTTTGAGCGACAGTTCGGCAGACTTTTTGCCACGGAACGACAACCAATTGAGTTTTATCTTCAGTTCCTTAGGATGTTTCTTCCATAGTGAGTTGAGGTCAAATGCTATAAGTGCATCCCCCATTCTTCCGTTGGTGTCACCTTGGGCATTGTGGCGCAAGTCGAACTCATATACATTATCCTTGTTCACACCGCTCACAAGATTAATGACATGTTTGGTAGTTCCTCCCCACAATGTGCGTATGCGGAGCGTAACAAATCCGTCCTCGGCAACAGAAACCCAATCACGGACAATTTCAATAGGGTCATTTCCAAATGCTTTTGCATTTTTTTCTTCTGATCCTTTCGTCATTACTGGCTGTTTGGTACGGATGCTGTCAATCCAATTTACATACACACGCTGTTGGTTGCCTCCGTAGCTTCGTTCTTCTATTGTATAGTTCACCAAAGCCCTCACTTTCTTGTCTCCAAACGGTGAGGCTTTCATATTGGTAGGTACAAGCGACGTTGATTCATCAAGTTGCATGAAGAAGCCGTCAGGCGCAGAAGGATACACCGTTACAAGGGCAGTTGGGCGCCGTAACACCTCATTGTTATCATTGTAATCGCATGAGTTCAGCGTGAGCGAACTGGCTATCAGACCTATTGCCAGAATGGTTTTCTTTGTTATTCTCATATTTCTTGCTTTTTAGTTTCTACTTATTAAATCATCAAAAAGCAAGAATCTTGCCTGTAAAAAATAATTTTTTATGAGATTTATCCTTGCTCCAACAAGTTCTTATCCGTCTTTACACCGCAAGATAACAGTTTTATCCCAAAAGCCAGCACAATCAATGAAAAAGCTGCGTTTATCAAGTAAAAAACAGTAAAACGTAGCATCGTAAACTATACAAAAATGCGTTTTAGAACAAAGGGTATGACATGTAATCACACCCTACGTTCAAGGGAGTCGTTTCAACCGTACACCTTTATAAATTTCGCCCTATAACTTCCATTCACCACATTATGGGGTCGGTTAAAAGCGCCCCTCCCAACCCTTATTTCGTGGTTCTTGATCATCAAGCATACTTGAATGTTCCAGAGTGCAACTTGTCTCTTTTTATATAGAGCGCCGAAAAAATATGGGTATTAGAAAAATTTTTATAAAATTATTACCCCCCCCAATAAAAAAATGTTATCTTTGCATTAACTTATATAAAATATCAAATACATGCCCCAAGGCATAATAACAAAGAACCGCAAAAAACACTCAATAAGAACTCAAGAAATTAGAGAAAGAGCTAAATACCCCACCCTCAAAAAAAACGGGGAAAAGCCCAAACTTTAAGTAGAACTGATATAAAGCAGAACACAGCTGCTGTATAAAACAGATATCTTATGAGAATTACTAAAATATTATTAGGTGCTTTCTTGTCATTGACGAATACCCTACTATATGCTCAAACTGTAGCTATAAAAACTAACGCGCTTTATTGGGCAACCACCACGCCAAATATCGGAGTAGAATTATCGTTGGACAACAAGCATACCGCACAACTGTTTTATGGACTAAATCCATGGGAGCAATCTGGTGGCGACCACTCTAAGCTCAGACATTGGAGCACAATGGCTGAGTATAGACATTGGTTTTGCCAGAGTTTCAATGGTTGGTTTGTTGGCCCCCATGTGATGGGTGGCGAATTTAATATGGGAGGTGTAGACTTGCCATTGGGTTTGCTACCTAACCTGAAGAGCCATCGCTACGAGGGTTGGTATGCAGGCGGTGGCATTTCGTGTGGCTACCAATGGCCAATATCTCGCCATTGGAACCTTGAAGCTTCGCTGGGCGTTGGATATGATTATATCAAATATGACGAGATGAGATGCGGAACTTGTGGCAAGAAATTAAAGAGTAGCCACAAGAACTATTTTGGCCCTACCAAAGCCGCTATATCATTGATATATGTGATAAACTAACACAGAGAATATCCGTTGGCGGAATTTCAGGTTAACGAGTTAACAAGTTGACAAGTTTACAAGTAAGTATGCGATACACTATTCATTATGTTAAAGTCATAATGGTAAGAAGCTAAAAAAGCTTGGCAAACTTACCTGTTAACCCGTTAACTTGTCAACTTGTTTACAAATTCCGCCAACGCGTAGAGAATACCCCCTATCTTTTCCTAAGTATATATATAAGAGCAAAGATATGAAACACAACATTCTATTCATATTACCGCTACTTACCCTTGCCGCAGTTACATGCTACGGGCAAGGCTGCAAGCGTGTGCATATAGCCAACGAAAGCATAACGATAGAGAATGTGAGGGTTAAGAGCATGGGCAAAAAGGTGACTCTTGCCATGACTGTGAACCTGGAAAAACTGAAGATGGGTGCCAACAACCAATTTGTGTTCACGCCAACCATAGCTACCGACGATGGCGAGGTGGTGATGCCAAAGATGGTGATAAACGGCAAACGACAGCACATAATGCAGCAACGCAACGGGCGAAAGGCGAAAAACGACGAGGCGTATGTGGTGAGGAGAGAAAACGGCAAGCCGCAGCAGATAGAATATCTGCAATCGGTGAGCTACGACAAAAGGTTGGGCAACTACAGGGTGAGCATAAGCGAAGACCTTTGCGGCTGTGGCGACAACATTGGCAACAAACACTATGAACTGGCTGAATATCGACGACCTACGGCAATATATGTGCGTCCAGAGGTGGTGGCAGAGAAAATTCAGGAGCTGAGCAAAACGGCATACATTGATTTCCCCGTGAACCGCACAGAACTGAATCCACAATATCGCAGAAACCCCGAACAGCTGGACAGCATAGTGAGAACCATCGAGGCGCTGAAGGCTGACAAGAATATCACCGTAGTGGGCATCAATATTCATGGCTTTGCATCGCCTGAAGGAAGATACGAGAGCAACAACCATTTGGCGCAAGCACGTGCGAAAACGCTGACGGAATATGTGCAGCGTATGGTAAAACTTGACAAAGAGATATTCACTGTGTCGCATACCGCCGAAGACTGGGAGGGGCTGTGCAAATATATTGCCGGAAGCAACATGGAACACAAGCAGCAGATACTCAGCATTGCCAACGACACATCGCTGAAAGAAGACGAACGCGAGGCACGGATAAAGGCTGAATATACCGAGGAATACAAGTTTTTGCATGCAACATACTATCCTGCATTGCGCCGCTCTGACTATCACATAAAATACAAGATTCGACCATTCAATGTGGAAGAGGCAAAGAAACTGATAACAACTCGTCCGCAACTGCTATCGCAAAACGAGATGTTTATGGTGGCACAAACTTACGAGCCTGGCTCGAAGGAGTTTAACGAGGTGATGGAAATTGCGGTGCGCATGTTTCCTAACGACCCGACTGCCAACCTTAATGCTGCTTGCATGCGTTTGAATGCTGGCGACGCAGAGAGTGCTAAGCCATATCTCGACAAGGCTGGCAACAGCCCTGAGGCTGAGGCGGCACGAAAAATATATGAAGAGATTATTAAGTAGGTGTTCAAAATTATTTTATACAATCAGCAGGTGTCATTTTCACATTGAAAGCACGTTCTCGAGGCGCATCTATCTCCTTCGTCCTCGGTCACATAGCCCGCTATAACCCCCTTCGGTTCCCCCGTTATCGGGGGACAGAAACCCTCACACGAAGGAGATATCTGCGCCCCGATAACGCACTTTCAATGTAAAAATAATTTTGAACACCTACTTAAGTAAATAGCAACATTATTAATAACAACTTAATTTCCTGTTATGAAGATTCCTAAATTATTCCCTTTTGCATGTGTGGCATTGATGATGACCGCATGTGCTTCAGACAAAGAAGAGATGGGTGGCGGCACAAAACCTGGTAGTGATCCGCAGTATCTCGCTGTGAACATTGTGAATGTAGGAGCTACTCCAACAACACGTGGTACTGATGACTATGAGAATGGAACTACGGAGGAAAGCACTATCACAAAGGTGCGCTTCTACTTCTTCAACGGTGATGGTTCGCCATATCTTATTAAGAATCCTGGTGTTACGGGTGTAGAAGGTGGCGGAAACAAAAACTGGCTTGAGGCTTCTCCTGCTGACGACAGCTCAACTTCAGGCACACCATCACAGATAGAGAAGATTACGCAAACCGTGCTCGTAATCAATGGTGTTCAGTCTGCTGCTCCTGCTGCTATTGTGGCAGTTGTTAATCCAGGAACTGTTGATGCTGCAAAAATCCAAAGTGGTGAAACAATGAGATTGAGCGAACTTCGTTATTCTACAGTAGGTAGCCAATTCTACAAAAAAAATCCGACTACCGGTGCTGTGTCTGACTTTGTAATGAGCAACTCTGTATATGTCAATGCAGGTGAAGATGTTTGTGCATCGCTTGTTGCAGGTCATGTAACAACTTCGGAAGAAACTGCCAGGAAAAAACCAGTAGACCTCTATGTAGAGCGTGTTGTGGCTAAGGTTACTGCCGATGTTGACAAAAATGCCTTTGAGCGTGGCAATGGTACAAACTGGGAGGCCAACAAATATGGTACAAAAAATCCTGTTGGAAAATCCGGCGATTATGATGTTTATGCTGTTATCGATGGCTGGGGCTTGGCAAATGAGAATGGCAAGGCTGAGGTAGAAAAGCAGGTAAAGAAGACATGGACCGACGGAATTTTAGGCTTTAGTCCTTGGACAACTTCCGACTATCACCGTTGTTTCTGGGAAGCTTCAGTTGGATTTGATGCAGGCGCGGGCGGCAATCAGCCTGTTAATCCTACGTTTAACCAATTGAAAGCCAATATGCAGGACGTGTTGTACACATTGCCTAACACGTCTGAAAATGAAGTCACTAATTTGAAAGACAATGACCTGACAAAGTTTGCAGTTGCAGCCACTCTTAGATACAAGGATGCTGCCGGCAACTGGCATAATGCCGAAATTTGTAGATACAATGGTGTGTCTATTCTTGGAATTGACAATCTTAAGAGGCAGGTGGCATTGACATTCTCGCAGTATTACACAAGTACTGATGCCACAAATTATACTCAGCTTTCAAAAGAGGACATCGACTTTAAGAATCCTGATGGTACTATGCAACAATATCGCGTAACTCCGACATTGGCAAACGACCCTACAGGTAATAAGAAGTATTACACCAAGAAAACTACTGGCACCACTTCTACTTTCGCAGAAGTAGATAAGGCTACAGTATTGGCAGCCATTGAGGCAGATAAGGCTGAAATCAGACTGGGCGGTAGAGCTTACTACTATGTTCCTATCAAGCACCTTGGAAGTGCTAACAAAATTGCCGAATATGGTATTGTGCGCAACCACTTCTACAAGATTACCTTGTCAGGCATCACAGGCTTTGGTACACCTGTATACGACCCCGAAAAGGTGGTTGACCCAATTGTGCCTACATACGAAAACACCTACCTTGCAGCACGCGTTCAGGTACTGCAGTGGCGTGTGGTAAACCAAAACGCAAGTCTTGGTAACTAACGGGTTGACGGGTTGACAGGTTTACAGGTTAACGAGTAAGTATGCAATACACTACGTCATAATGGTAAGAAGCTTAAAAAGGCTTGGCAAACTTACCCGTTAACTTGTCAACTTGTTTACTAATTCCGCCAACGCGTAAGCATAATGAAGTCGTCTAAACTTTTCTGACGAAGATTAGATTTAAACTTTTATCTCTTCTAAATTCAATCTTTACCTTTCTTTTTGACCGCTTTTTGACCTTTCATCGGTCGTGTAGCTCGCTACACTCCCTCTTCAATGCCAAAGATAGTGCAAACCGAATGCAAAAAGCCAAGCTTGCTTGAGATTTTTGCTGAGGTGCAGCCTATCTTATACAAAAATCGCTTCAAAAATAAAGGCAAATCTTGAACTTCATAAAAGTTTAGACGACTTCAATATCTCTCTATACACACAGTTGGCACGGCTTAGTGCCGTACCAACTATAACATAGGATATCAAAAAATAATAGTACATACATTACATTCTGCTTATATGAGATACTTAAGGTCTATCTTGAACACTACAAACAAGATAACTCTCGCTCTTATATTGTCATTAGCCATATCTTCTTGCTCTATGATGAACGAGGACATGGACGGATGTAAAAAAGACTTGAGAGTAAGGTTCTGCTACGATATGAACATGGATTTTATAGACATCTTCACCTCACCAGTGAAGACGGTGACCCTGCATGCCTATAATCTAAATGGCGACCTGGTATTCAATAAGACTGAAAAAGTGAGCAATATAGCTGCCAATGGAGGCTATATGAAACTCGATATCAAACCAGGCATATACACCCTGCATGTATGGGCTGAAGGCGAAGAACGACAGCCCAACTCATACATATACACAACAAGCGGCGATGCAACAAACGATATCGCTAAACTCGATTGTAAGATCAATAGAACAACCAGAGATATACAGCACGACCTGACTACTCTATACCACGGATACTCTAAAAATGTAGACATGCGTATGGAAGACTATGGAACAAAAACCATAACGGTGCCACTAACTAAGAATACAAACAACGTCAAAGTGGTGATACAAAACACATCTGGCAAAAAACTAAAAGCCAGCGACTTTGACTTCAAGATAGACGACGATAACGGTTGGCTTGCCTACGACAACACACCTGTAATGGACGACTCGATAACTTATCGCCCATGGGCACAACACGATGGTAGCGTTAGAGCTGTGAACGAGAACGAAACACAGGTGTCAGCTGTAGTGGCTGAGATGACCGTAAACAGACTGTTTGCTACAAAACACCCACGACTTAAGGTTTATAATACAAACAACGGGAAAATGGTGTTCAACATACCTCTCATCGACTACGCATTGCTTGTGAAAGGAAACTACAACAAGACGATGACTGACCAAGAATACTTAGACCGACAGGACGACTATAACTTCATCTTCTTTGTAGACGACCGTTTAAATTGGCTAAACGCCAATATATATATAAACTCTTGGCGTGTGGTGTTGCAAAATACTGAAATGTAGAGAAAGAGAAGTTAAGATTTCAAGAGATATAGAATACGATACTTTATAATTCTAACAGAGTAATACTTGATGCTATATCATATTAAACATATTACCCTTATAGCGGTTGTCGGCATAATGCTGTGCATGGCAATGGCAGCTTGTTCAGATAGCAACGCAGAAGACGCTATCGCTATGAACGATGTACGTGTAGCCTTTACGGTGGCGGTGTCAGATGTCAGGACAACTCGTGCCGCCAACGAGGGATGGGACGACTACGATCATCCGCTGCCCGGCATTGAAAAGGAAAATATGATTAACCCCGACGACTTGTATATAGCCATCTGCGACAAAGGGGGCAACATCATCGGAGATGTGAAGATTATAAAGGTTATACCTATGAGCGACCCTTCGGGCAATAAATATGCCATAACTGGAGTGTGGAATAATGCTAAAGACAATATTGCAAAGGCTAAGAAGATAATGATTGTGGCTAACTGCAATGCTTCAAAACTTAGCACCATTTCACTACCCGACTTGACATACAACCTTGATACGGGCATACGAAAATATATACCAATGTGGGGCGTGGCTTCACTGCCTGAACTAAGCCTCGGCACACAAACAGATATGACAGAGCCAATATATTTGCTAAGAGCTATGGCGAAGGTGAGAGTTGGTATGCGCTCGGATATGCCGTCGTACGGCTACTCTATAGGCAGCATGCACATCAACAACTATAACACCAAAGGCTACTGTCTGCCCAACAACTATAAGCTGGCTGACAGGACACAGGATATACGCTTCAACAATTCGCTGCATGTGTTTGACAGCAGGGAGGCAAGTATTGGCTTGGTGGAGGAGAGAGCGACATACATACCTGAATACGACAATACCAGTAGTGGTGCTACACCTGCTACTATAACAATTAACCTGAACAGAAACGGCAAACACGAAGGTACATATACCCTGTATTTTCGCAACTACGACACTGCCGGAGAACCTACAGGCACGCCGTACGATATACAGCGCAACCACTTCTATACATTCATGGTTTACAAAGAGGGCGGAAAGCTCATCGTAAACCTGCACGTAAGAAGATGGAATAAGCGAGAATACGACGAAGAAATAATAATGTAAACGCGTTGGCGGAATTAGTAAACAAGTTGACAAGTTAACGGGTTAACAGGTAAATCAGTACCGTACCACTAAAAGTGACATAATATATATGAAGAAAATATCGCTTTTGATAGTCTCGCTCATTGCATCACTTGCTCTATGTTGTTGCTCGTCAGACCCTACTACCGAGTCAACAATTGATAGCAAGCCTGTAACTGTGCGCATAAATATTTCAACCCCGACAGGAAGCACTGCGTCACGTAGTAGCGGTTCGCTGGAATGGACCGACGCCAATGCCGAAAAAGGCGAGATGATGAACAACTGCTTCACCATCGTTGTACAGCATGGCATCATCAAACATCTGCTTGTTAGTGAAGATTATGCTGAGGAGAAGAGCTGGGTGGGCACGCTTACGGCTAAGATAGAACCAGGCGAAACGACATTCTATTCTTTCGCAAATATTAAACCTGAGGATGTGGGGCTCGACCCGAATATCGACTATTCTACATCTAATACGCCGCTCCCTGCCGACTTCGACAATAAGCTATATACCGTAAATGGCAATGTGCTTACGGCAGCCAACTTTCCAGGCGGCATACCTATGAGCAACAAGCAGACCATAGAGATAAAGAAGAATACTTCGGATGTCGATCTCGAAGTGATAAGAATGGTAGCTAAGGTGAAGCTGAAGATAACCAACGACACACCAAACGACATCACGCTAAAGAAAGTGGCGCTTACAGATATTACCAAGAACGAGGCCAACAATCTGTATCTGCTGCCCGGCAAGGACAATGGCACAGCTGTTGAACCACATATCAATGCTTCGGCAGCGAAAGAGATGTTTACTATAAATCTCGACCCTGAAGTGGTGGTAAAGGCCAATACTACGACACCGACGATAATAAGTTTCTACGTCAATGAGTCGATAGCTCGAATGCCAAACTACTTTGTAGTGAACGTTAAGACCGACCATGCCACAATGAACCATCGTGGTGCATTGTCAAACTGGAACACAATATCGCGTAACGACTATCTTGAGATACCAATAAAGCTAAACGACTATCGTGTAAGATTCAAGGTAGAGCAGTTTACCCCCATTGGCGTGCTGCCTATTGTTGAGCAGAACGACGAGATGCTTACCGTAAGATTTAAGAGTTACGGCGAGTTCCATCTCATACCTTATGTAGTGCGCATAAGCGATGGTGTAGAACTCAAACCTGGTGTCGATGCAGCCGACGGTTGGGTGTTTGCCGGTTGGCAGACATTGACGTTGCAACCCGACGGCGATGGGATATGTATATACGACCGTATGCCCACACCAGTGCCATCGCGACACACCATAGAGGGCGTAATTGGCAACCGCAATGGATATGCTATACACAAGATGCTGATAGGTATCAATCATTTAGGGTATGACATTCCGTATAAAGTGGAAATTATAAAAGAGTAGTGTATTATGAACAAATACAAATACATATATTTATGCTTTCTGGTGTTGGCATGCTGTGCCACCACCATTCATGCACAACAGAGTGTGTTCAAACATTGGGAGGGCGTGACTGGCAGACCGCTTCTGGCCAATCCTTATGGACAGATGATGCAGCAGGTGCATGAGTATGAATATACCTATTATGTAGAGCCAGGAAAGGCGGTAGACTTGCTATTGCCATTTGAAGGATATACAACGGACGGTACATGGCAGAATCGCTCAAACGAGCCAAAGGGCTACATCAGATGGTACGACTATAAGACAGACATGAAAAGCAGCAGGCTCTCAGTATACAACAGCACTCATAGCTATTTGGAAGAGGTAAGCGATGCTGCTAACAATGTGCGTGGTCTGTTTGCTTGGAAAAAGTCTATAAGTGGTGAAAAGTATGGACCGAGTAGAATAAGACAGGGTGTAAAGTATACTGCACCAACCGAGGCGGCAAACGCTAATTGGGAAGGAGAGGAAATAGCATGTGATGTGAGTAAATATATCGACTTTGACCCCTTTGAGGCTGGTGGCTACTTCAACAAGAAACGATATTTCCAGCGTGAGCCTACACTGCAAATACGATATATCTTCCACATAAGGTCGGCAAAGAGTATAGCAGAGAATATCGTCAATGCGTTTCCGACAGACAAGCGTGCGGCTAACTCCGACTTGACGATTGAGGACAACCGCCAAATATTATTTGGTGCTAAAGACGCGAATTCCTCAATGGCAATACGCGTAAATATGTTGCCAAGCAACTACTATTTTTATCCTCTTAAGGAAACCAATCATCACGTATATGCAGCAGATGATGCACATCTGATAAAACGTGCCGACTTTGATAAGACCAAAATGGTGCAGGCTACACGTTATCAATGGCGTGCTTATGATAAGACCAAGACTAAATATACCATTCTAGCAAGAGATGCTAATGAGAATTATCAGATATGGTCGGCTACAAGCATGAATACCATTATGACAAATGGTAATGGGTGGTTGACATTGGACGGAAAGACAACTTCAAAACCAACCATTACTTTTGGAGATGTGGTGTATATTGTGTGTTATGCCAAAAATGGCAACGACATGGCTCCGATAGCCAATTACGAGATATTGTATAATAATACTTATCCAAAGACGCGTGAGCAGATTTTTGCTGATGGCGATAACGACCGCACATATAGCTACCTCAACACCCACTATCAGCAAGCTACAAAGCCTATATCGTTTGACGATGACAATAATACGCTGACATTGGACGCACCTACAGCAGCTAACAACATCTCTACGCTGTCTTCGCAATGGGACAAACGTGCGTATAGTTATACTTATCCACAACTGCGCGACCTAAGTTGGCCTGATGATTATGGTGTTATACACGGCGAGTATGGATTGTACAAGAGTGCGAACGTGCCGGGTGTGTCGGACGCTAGCCAAGAGACTGCTGGTGGAAAAAAGATGTACAAATGGTGGGCTTCTCAAGTACTTTACGACCGTACCTATGAACTTACGGGCGGCAAGCAGTATGGACACTTCTTGTATGTAGATGCTTCGGATGAGAGCCGACAGATTGCAACTATCGACTTCAAGGCCGACTTGTGTTCGGGAGCGCGTCTTATCTTCGCAGGAGCAGTGGCTGACTTTACGTCTGGAAAGACACAACCTCAGTTGATGTTCAGACTATATGGAGTCATAAAGGACGAGCAGGGCAAAGTAACCTATCAACGATTGCTTTCGTCGTTTAGCTCGGGCGACCTTGCCAACAATACTGCAGGCGACAGACAGCTGGGCAAGTGGTTCCAGGTGTATAGCCGACTGGTGATACGAAAAAAGTCAGGAGTGGAAAACTATTCCGACTTCCGTATTGTGGTGGACAATATGTGCGACAACACCAATGGTGCCGACTATGCTATTGACGACTTGCGATTATATATACAGCATGCCAAGATAGACGTGATACAGAACAAAGCGGTGTGTCCAAGTCAGCTCGAAGGTTCGGACAATACCGACGACGTTAAGCTAATGATAGCCTCTCACTACGAGAACATACAAGCTGTTGTAGGTGTGGAGGTGGCTTCAAAGTTGTTTTACCGTATATGCGACTTGAATGGCAATCCTATTGCAGGTATCGACTATGATGGCGACGGAAAAGCTGATGAATATGGTGTGGCAAAAGTGCCTGCTGAATACAACGCAAGCAAGATGCTGCCAAGCTATGCAGCAGGAGGCAGCACCAATTCGCCAATGTTTGCAAAGGACGCGGACGGGAATATACTACTGTTGCTTGCCTATCGCCATTTCAACTTGGCTTTTGGTACTAAATATTACATTTCGGTAACTATTCCTAACGAAGACGATCCTGACAAGCCTGATGAATGGGGCAAACCCACTAATGTTTGCTCTTTGTATAGTGAGGAATTTGAGCTTGTACAGCAAAAATTTACGGTTTCGGATGCTACTGGAAATACCGTATCAACGGTGCGTGTGTCGTGCGATGGATCTAATAAGCCTAACGTTAACATTAGCGGAAAGTTGCTGACTACCGACGTGGTGAATGGTGGTGCAATTACATTGCATAAGGTTAAATTAGACTGGTTCTTCAGCGAGCCCGACAAGGAGAACAATTTTGCCTCCATTCCCAGGTTGCAGGAAACGTTGGCTGACTATCGCGACAGAGCTGAGTATACCGAAGTGAAAGGTCTGGCTACGGAATATAAAAGCATTAATCCTACAGGCTATGCACTATTGAGGAAGTATGTGGACAACGGACAATTACTGCTTTCAGCAAGCAACAATCTTGACGACTATCAGTATAACTCAGAAAAGACTGGGGTATACAAAGTGGCTGCAATCCCTGTAACAACAACATTTACAGAGGGTACAATAAAATACGAAATCTGCCCCGACCCTATGTACTTTACTCTGCGTATCGTCAAAGACGGTCCGAAACTTACTCTGGGTGATGCAAGTGTTGCTTACCCTACAGACGACCGTAGCGTGCGTATAGGCTTGCCACAAATAAAGGCTATGCTGGCAGCAGGAAAGGAACTGAGATTGCCTGTAGCAAACCTTGAAGATGCAGCTAAGATAAAGTTTCAGAATGGCTCAAATGTGTTTGTTGCCAATTCAAACGATCCAACATTCAACCTTGGTTCTACTACAAAGCAGATTGTAGGAAAACTAAAGGAAACAACTCTTGAGGCAACTTCGCTGACAGGAGGTAAAGGCTATATAAGTTTACTCTTCGACAACGACAATGCTTTGGATATTCTACACGAAGGCTATTGGTATGAGCTAAACTTCTCATACGAACAAGATGTCGTGGGGTCTACAATGTCGTGTCCAGGAGAAGTTTTCATCACATTCAAGGTGGTGCCAGAATATCTGACGTGGAATTCTACACTTGCCAACAAACTTAATGCAAACTGGAACAACGACCTAAACTGGAAACGGTCTACTGCAGCTGAATTGTATAAAACTGACTATACTGATTATGGTACAGGAATTTACGACAAGCTAAACAGTAATCAGGCATATACACCAATGAAATTCTCTAAGGTTACTATACCTGACCAAACGGATAAGGTATATCCCGGACTCGGCAATATCGTATACCGCGAAGGAAACAATATCGCCCTTAAGCTTACAAACTATAAGGGCGAGGAGGCTACAGCGGCTATTGCTTACGATATGCTAACAACATGGAACTATAACACTAAAGACCATTCAGACACAGGCGAAGGCTGGTTTACTTGTGAAACGTTCAAGGGCAATATTTGTGATGAAATATACTTCAAGCCACAAGCTGAATTACTCAATCAAGCTTACCTTGTGTATAATAAGGCTTACATAGAAAAGGAGATAACTCAAAATAAATGGAATATCATTTCATCACCTTTGAAGGATACATATGCAGGCGACTTCTTTGTGCCAGTTAAAGATGATCCTACGTATGGGTCGCGTGGTAGAGAAAACAAGGAAGCTTTCACACGCATGGAGTTTGCTCTTACAAATAACAACCGTGTGGAAGCACCAGTATACCAGCGCAATTGGGACAGCAACGGCGAACAGGTAATCGATGGTATAACGGGCTACAATGCAGATGACTATTTTAATGGTTATAATCGCATTGATACAATAACAGATGGCGCAATGAATATAGAGTCGCTATATTGGAGTCATGTGTACAACAAGCTGGACGAAAAGTATGCCAATGGCAGAGGATTTGCCATTAAGGCTGGTGACGATTATAAAGATGTAACACCAACGTGGCTTTTCCGTTTACCAAAGGAGGATAAAGAATATTTCTATACTGATGTTGATAACAATCCATACAATTCAGATGGCACATTAATCAAGGTAGTTCCGGTGAATAAAACGGATATATATAAGTTGAATGTGGCTTCTGTTACTGCGGCGAATGAATTAGGAACTATAAAACAGCAACTAACCACAAACACACATAGCAAGAACTGCTATTATATGGTTGGTAATCCGTATACAGCAACGTTGAGTATGTATAGCTTCCTCAATGGTAACCCAAAGTTTGAACGAAAAGTATGGACTATTCAAGATGGTGTGCTTAAGGCGTATCTCATTAAAGAAGGTACATACAATCGTAAAGAAGATTTGCTGATTGAGCCTATGCAGGCTTTCTTCGTAAAGGCTAAAGCAAACGAAAGCATAAGCTATGCAACTTTTACCCTACTCATGACCACAGACCGCTGGAAGGCGGGTGGAGGAAAAATAGCCGAGACGAAAGCAAAGATGAACATCCATGTTATTGAGGGTGGCAAAGAAATGGCTACGGCCAAGGTCATAGTGAAGGATGATGCCAACGAAGACTTCTGCAACGATGAGGATATAGAGCTGCTCAACAACACCGAACTGGAGGATATTCCGCAGGTTTACACCATAGCTGGCACTCAGGCTGCAGCGCTCAATGTATTGCCCAATATCGGAATATTGCCTTTTGGAGTGATTGCAAAGGAAAATAAGATGGTGGCTGTGGAGTTGGAGGCAAATAGATATCTTGACACCCCACTCTATATTCTCGACGCCAAAACAGGCACCTATACCCCAGCCGACCATACCATAGAGATTGCTGCCAACGAGCATGGCAGATATTATATCACTACCGCCATCTACAACACCGCAAGCCGTGGCAACGATAGCCACATACGCTGCTTCTCGCCTCAGAGTGGCACTATCATGGTAAGTTCTCTGGGCAGCAAACTTACCTCTGTGAGCATCTACTCCATCGATGGTAAGCTCCTTACTTCGGCCTCTGGCATCAATGCCACAACATGGCATAAGCAAGTGGCTATGGGGCTCTATATTGTAAAGGCGACCACGGAAGATAGAATGGAGAAAACGGTGAAGATAAAGGTGAGATGAAAATAGGTGAAGAAAAAAATCACCTATTAGGGCTTGCTCAAGACTTGCACCCGTTAGATAATGCTCATGCCGAGCGTACCACAATAAAGCACCTTCGCATTTCTGCGAAGGTGCTTTATTATTATTCAAATCCTAACTTCATCACTTTTCTGCGCCATTACATGGCGCGTATTGAAAACCAATGAGTTACGTCAAAAATATGGGTGGTTTGGGGTGGCGCACTGACGAAGTCAGGGTAAGCGTGTCCTCGCGCTAAGCGACTATAAGCAGACGTTCAAGGCATACTGCTTCAGACGTGGGGACGCATCGCCCCCAAGTTAGCTTGCGTTCAAGACTTTTTGTCAAAAATTTTTATTACATTTGCAAGCGTCATATACTATTTATGAAAACAGAAAAACCAAAATTAAGAGTAGAACCAGCCTATTGCAATCGATTAAAGGCTGGAAGAGCTAACGAAATCTATATCAAGATTCTTGAAAAGCTAACACGCGAAAAGCTTTATCGTGACCCAACCTACAACACGTTACGCTTATCTGAAGACTTGAACATCAATACACGTTACATTTCGGCAGCAGTTTCGGCGTGTACAGGGAACAACTATACTGCTTTGGTGAATGGTCTGCGCTTGCGTGATGTGGTAAAGATGATGCAGTCAACCCAGTATAAGGATATGACGGTCGAAGAGATTGGGCTCTTGGCTGGATTTTCGTCACGACAAACCTTTTATATGGCTTTTCACCGTGTGTACGATTGCACACCCCGTGCGTATCGTCTTAAATTAGAAAAAAAGTAATTGAAATATCTGTGCTCACCGAACAAGAAAAACAACAAATAACCCAATTGGTGCGCCATTGGGTGGTGCCTGCCATTGGGTGTACCGAACCGATCTGTGTGGCATTGGCTACAAGCCGAGCCGTTGAGGCATTAGGTAGCTTGCCTACGCACATTGAAGCACGCTTGAGTGCTAATATATTAAAAAATGCCATGGGCGTAGGCATTCCTGGTACGGGCATGGTCGGACTGCCGATAGCGATTGCCTTAGGCGCACTGATAGGTCGTTCTGCCTATGGCCTTGAAGTGTTGCGCGATTGCAACGCTGAGGCCGTAGCGCGTGGCAAACAATTCATTGCCGAAGACCGCATCAACATTTCGCTCAAGAGCGATACGACTGAAAAGTTGTATGTAGAAATAGTAGCCGCTGACGCTGATGGGCACCAAGCTACCGTGGTCATAGCACGTGAACATACGCGCTTTGTCTACATCGCCAAGGACAACGAGGTAGAAGTAGATCTATTGCACGAAACGCCTCAAGACTCAGATGCTACCGATAGTGAAGCACTGCAAACCGACAAATTACAACTCAATCTGCACAAAGTGTGGGAGTATGCTACTACAATGCCGTTAGCCGACATCGAGTTTATAAACGAAGCGCGTCGACTCAACAAACGAGCTGCACAACTCTCGCTTGAAGGCAACTACGGCCATTGTTTAGGTAAAGCCCTCAGTCGTCCCTTAGGACGTGGCATTATGGGGGACAATATCTTCTCACACATACTTTCGTCTACTTCATGTGCTTGCGATGCTCGTATGGCAGGAGCCATGATACCTGTGATGAGCAATTCAGGGTCGGGCAATCAAGGCATCTGTGCGACCAACCCCGTAGTCGTCTTTGCCGAAGAAAATCATAATACGGCTGAAGAGATGACACGCGCCTTGATGCTCTCACACCTCACGGCCATTTATATAAAACTCAATTTAGGTACTTTGTCGGCCTTATGTGGTTGCGTAGTAGCAGCGACAGGTTCCAGTTGCGGCATTACTTATTTAATGGGTGGCAATTATGAGCAAATGACCTTTGCCGTGAAAAACATGATAGCCAACCTTACGGGTATGATATGCGACGGAGCCAAACCCAGTTGCGCGCTAAAGTTAACCACGGGCGTTAGTACCGCCGTGCTATCGGCCATGTTGGCCATGCAAGGCAACTGCGTCACAAGCGTGGAAGGCATTATCGACGACGATGTTGACCAAAGCATTCGCAACTTAGTAAGCATTGGTGCTGATGCCATGAACGAAACCGACCGATGCGTTCTGGATATTATGACGCATAAATAGCGCATCTGTACATTTGTACATTTGCACATACCACAAACTCTGCAAGAAAAGGCATCCATTTGCACATTTGCACATTCTCACATTTGCACATTTGCACATTTGCACATTCACCAAGCATTTGCACATTTCCTCTATGAAACATAATCACATCCTTA
>UQHJ01000042.1 GCA_900540885.1 uncultured Prevotella sp. | reverse complement strand
AGCCGAGCCTTACTAATTGCCCGAAACTTGCAGTCACTCCTGCTACTTACGAGGCGTGCCTGCTCAAAGTTAGTACAGATTTTTAGTTAACGAGTTGACAAGTAGACGAGTTAACGAGTAAGTTACCTAAGTTAAGAAGTTACGAAAAGTGTAACACTCATCAAAGATGTAACACATAATATTTAACACTTAATACTTAAGTGAAAGTGTTGTCCAACCGATATTCTGGTGGTTATAGCGTTGGGGATCACCTCTTCCCATTCCGAACAGAGAAGTTAAGCCCAACCGCGCCGATGGTACTGCACACCCGCGGGAGAGTAGGTCGCCGCCAACTTTTTTACAAGCCTCTTTCAACAGATTTGTTGAGAGAGGCTTTTTTTTGCGTTAATTTTTTGGAGGGATAGGCGCGTCCTCACCTGAAGATGATGCGTCCTCACCTGGGGGCGACGCGATACTTCAACTTGGCAATAAGAAAATGTATTCAGAGGTAATCAAAATCATGCATGAGTATGGCTATATGATGTAGAGCAAGGCTGAAGCATTCATATAAACTACAATTTGTCTGCCTAATTGCAGTTTATATCTTTCTAAAAATCCTAAAGCTTCTGCTTCAGCTTATGTTTTGCAACATAAAAGTGTAAAACAAAATAGTTTTCATTTTGTAATGATTACAATAGAACGCTATATTTGCTGCATGAATTATACAACCTTAAATGCTATTCATCGTGTGTGGACCTTTTATCGTGACGGTTTTCGACAGATGACGTGGGGACGTACACTATGGATTATTATTCTGCTGAAGCTATTCGTGATATTTGTTGTGCTTCGCATCTTCTTCTTTCAGCCAATGCTGAAAGGGCTTGACGATGCACAAAAGAGCGAACAAGTTGGAAGAAGATTAAAAAACGTGCAAATCAACCGACAGAATTAGAACATTCTAAAAACAAAATTTTTACCCCCCCCTGATAATTTTGTAATTGAGAAATCTTCTCACGTTTGCATATTTCTCCTTCATTTGTAACTTATAACTAAATCTATACCATTATGACATTACTAACAGCGCTTGAGACATGCACCATAGATTGGTCGCGTGCGCAGTTTGCACTGACAGCCTGCTATCATTGGCTGTTTGTGCCGTTGACGTTGGGTTTGGCCTTGATACAAGGCGTGATGGAAACCCTTTATTACACCACCAAAGACGAAAGGTGGAAACGTACCGCGCAGTTTTGGATGAAACTCTTTGGCATCAACTTTGCCATTGGCGTGGCCACGGGTTTGATTCTTGAATTTGAGTTTGGCACCAATTGGAGTAATTACTCATGGTTCGTGGGCGACATCTTTGGAGCCCCCCTTGCCATTGAGGGCATTGTAGCTTTCTTTATGGAAGCCACGTTCATAGCCGTGATGTTCTTTGGCTGGAATAAGGTGAGCCGAGGCTTTCATCTTGCTTCTACATGGTTGACAGGACTTGGGGCTACGCTCTCGGCCTGGTGGATATTGGTGGCCAATGCTTGGATGCAACACCCCGTAGGTATGACCTTCAATCCTGACACGGTGCGCAATGAGATGACCGACTTCATGAGTGTGGCTCTCTCGCCAACGGCAGTGGTAAAGTTCTTCCATACCGTTTCGAGTGGTTGGATGACGGGAGCCGTATTTGTGATAGGCGTATGTTGTTGGTTCTTGCTACGGAAGCGTCATAGTGAATTGGCACTGCGTTCCGTAAAGGTGGCCAGCGTGGTTGGTATCATTTCTACGCTCATCGTAATGGGTACCGGCGATCAGAGTGGCCTTTCTATCGCTCGCGAGCAGCCTATGAAGTTGGCAGCAGCCGAAGGATTGGAGCAGGGCGGCGTGCGTGCCCCCTTTAGTATCGTGCCAGGCATAGAAGTACCTGGAGTACTATCCATTTTAGCGACGCACAATATAGAAGGTTATGTGCCAGGTATCAACGATTTGCTCGATGGTTATACGTTGCCCGACGGCACTCGTGTGCCTTCTGCTGATGAAAAAATGGAGCGTGGTCGTAAAGCCATTGCAGCTTTTGCCGCCTATCGCCAACAACGCACTGCTAACAAGGTTGCTGCTCAAGTCGCACTCGACACCTTACGCGCTCATGAAGCCTATATGGGTTATGGCTATTTAAAGCAAAAGACTGATTTAGTGCCGTCCGTACCATTGGTTTATTGGTCGTTTCGCTTCATGGTGGGCTTGGGTTCTTTGCTCTTTGTCATCTTATTAGTAGTGGGGTGGTTAGCCCGTAGAGGCACTTTGGCTAACTATCGTTGGCTGTTGTGGTTAGGCGTGTGGGCTGTTCCGATGGTTTATGTAGCAGGGCAAGCGGGTTGGATCGTGGCTGAAGTGGGACGTCAGCCTTGGACTATTCAAGACTTGTTGCCTGTGGGTGTTGCCGTGTCGCAACTCTCTCCCATGAATGTAATGATTACCTTCTTCCTCTTTGTAGTGCTTTTCACCTTATTATTAGCTGCAGAGGTGCGCATTATGTGCAAGGCGATTAGTCAAGGGCCGCAAACGTCGTCGGACGAGGAACACGAAAGTTAAGTTAGTGTACAAAATAATAGTGTAAAAATCATGTATACATTTCTTCAACAATATTGGTGGCTGTTAGTGTCGTTATTAGCAGGCCTATTGGTGTTATTGCAGTTTGTGCAAGGTGCCAATTCTCTTCTATATTGTGTCGGACGCACGAAAGAAGAGCGCTCGTACATTATTGGCATAACAGGGCGTAAGTGGGAACTCACGTTTACTACGCTCGTCACTTTCGGTGGCGCCTTTTTTGCTTCTTTCCCTCTGTTCTATAGTACCAGTTTTGGAGGGGCTTATTGGATATGGATGCTTCTCTTGGTGAGCTTCGTGTTGCAAGCTGTGGCTTATGAATATCAAAATAAGCCGAACAATCTTTTAGGACAAGCTACTTACCGCTATTTCTTAGTGTTTAATGGATTGGTTGGCCCCTTTGTGTTGGGAGCAGCAGTGGCTACGTTCTTTACGGGTTCAGCATTTCACGTTGACCACAATGCATTAGGTGTGGTCAGCGGAGAAGGTATGGCTTCGCCTGTTATTAGCCAGTGGGACAGTGGTTGGCATGGATTAG
Organism: uncultured Prevotella sp.; assembly: GCA_900540885.1. GTDB lineage: Bacteria > Bacteroidota > Bacteroidia > Bacteroidales > Bacteroidaceae > Alloprevotella. Next base: position 18,402 of record UQHJ01000042.1, on the reverse strand, counting down.
AAGCTTTAGCAAATCCTTGGAATTGGGTATTAGGACTTGCCGTACTTTTCTTATCGCGTGTATTGGGAGCACTTTACTTACTCAATCGCAATCAGAATGACGAACTAACTTCTCGTCTGCACAAACATGTGTTGGTGAATGCAATTCCTTTCCTTGTGCTTTTCGTAGCTTTTGTGGTTCGTTTGCTCCTTATCGATGGATTGACATATCAGCTCGCCCAACAGCAGTTCGTAGTCGAGAGTAGCAAGTATTGGCATAATTTCATGGCTTTGCCTCTTGTGTCTGTTATGTTTATATTAGGTGTAGTCTTGGTGTTGATAGGCATCGCTATCACTTTAATGAATAAACAGAAAAAGTGTGGAATCTGGTGGGTAGGCATAGGTACTGTCTTAGCAGTAATGACGTTGTTATTAATATCAGGTCTGAACAATACGGCCTATTATCCGTCTGTTACGGACATTCAGTCATCGCTCTGCTTAGCCAATAGTTGTTCGAGTGAGTTTACGCTCAGTGTTATGGCAGTGGTAAGTCTGCTCATTCCCTTCGTCTTAGCCTACATTGTTTATGCATGGTGGGCGATTGAACGGAAAAGTTGAATGTGATAACGATAAATTGCAGTTTATTGAGAACACTTGTACGGAATATATGTAGTATCCTAAGCAGTAAAAGTCGTTCTAAACAGTTGCATCTCAGCTAATAACGTGAGTTCGGGATAATATTTCCATAAACAATAAACCATATGCGTTTCCAACCTCCAAAGGGTGACCATAAAATGATCACCGGTAAGAAATGTCCAAAAAGTTATTTTATTGCCAAATTACAAGCTGTTCGTCAGGAGGGGAAATCTCATAGTCAAAGTTGACATGAGGCTTCGTTGAGAAGAAACAATAATTTATTATTGTTATTCTTAGACTTTTTCTTAGAATTTTTTTAGAATATTTCCGTTTCATACGGGATATATTCGATGAACTCCCCTCCCCCCCCAAAAAAAGTCTCTTCCTCTAAGTGAGGAAGAGACCTTTTTTTATTTAAATGAATCTGTTATCTAAACGAATCCGTTAAGAGCTTAATCTCAATAGTAGGTGATATGCGCTCGTATAGAATATTATACACAGCATCGAGAATGGGCATATTGACGTGATAGTGTTTGTTGATGTCCTTCATACACTTCGTGCCGTAATAGCCTTCGGCAATCATTTCCATTTCGATCTGTGCCGATTTAACGCTATAGCCCTTACCTATCATGGTGCCAAACACGCGGTTGCGCGAGAAGTTAGAATACCCTGTCACTAAGAGGTCGCCTAAGTAAACGCTATCATATACGCAGCGGTCGATAGGGTAGACAGCGCGTAAGAAGCGATTCATCTCTTGTACGGCATTGGACATTAGTACACTCTGAAAGTTGTCGCCATACTTTAGTCCATTACAAATGCCTGCTGCTATGGCGTAGACGTTCTTCAGAACGGAAGCATATTCAATGCCAATGACATCGGCCGAAGTCTTGGTTTTCACATAGCTCGATGCTATCGTCTCGGCAAAGGCCGTTGCCTTCTCGTTGTCAGCACATCCTACCGTGAGGTAGGTAAGGCGTCCTAAGGCAACCTCTTCGGCATGACTAGGTCCACCAAGCACGGCTAAGTTCTCATCAGGCACATTGTACACCACACGGAAGAACTCCGAACAAACCAAATTCTCATCTGCTACAATACCCTTAATGGCAGTGATGATAAATTTATCGTGAAGCTTCACCTTGAGTTTGCGCAGGTGGTTCTTTAAGTAAGGAGACGGTGTGACAAATACCAGGGTGCGGCAAGAGCGTACAATTTCGTTGATGTCCGTAGAGAAGGTGATGCGGCTCGTGTCAAAGTGTACACTGGTCAAGTAAGAAGGGTTATGCTCAGTGCGCACGAAGTCATCAATGGCATCTTGCCTACGGATATACCAATGCAGATGCTCCACCCTTTCGAGTAGCATCTTTGCAATGGCTGTGGCCCACGAGCCACTGCCCATAACGGCTATGTTTCCTAAATCGTACACGGTACTTAGTTAATGTGCAAATGTGTAAATGTGTGAATGTACAAGTTGGGGAATGTGCAAATTGGGAAATGTGTAAATGTACAGGTCGGGAGGATGTGCAGATAATTTGAGAATCTATAAACCATTTGCACATTTACCCATTCTCACATTTGCACATTTATTACACGTTCCAGCCCTCAATGTCCTGTACGCTGGGCTTCTCGATATCAAGTTTATACTTCTTGATTATCTCGCCAATCTGCTGTTGGATCTTTTGAGCCTTTACGTCCTTGAGATCAGTTACTAAGTAGTAACCCACCTTCTGGAGGATGGGAACTAACTCTTCAGCAATGCCTGCGGCAACGTACTTGTCGGCTTTGTCGCGAGGAGCCTTCTTCTCAGGGCGCATTTGTGGGAAGAAGAGAACTTCCTGAATCTGAGTCTGACCAGTCATCAACATGACCAAACGGTCAATGCCAATACCAATACCTGATGTAGGAGGCATACCATACTGAAGAGCGCGGAGGAAGTCTTGGTCGATGAACATCGCTTCGTCGTCACCCTTCTCAGAGAGGCGGAGCTGATCTTGGAAACGTTCTTCTTGGTCAATGGGGTCGTTCAACTCTGAGTAAGCATTGGCCAACTCCTTACCATTTACCATTAACTCAAAGCGTTCGGTCAAAGCAGGATTGTCGCGGTGCTTCTTTGTGAGCGGTGACATCTCGATAGGATAGTCGGTGATGAAGGTAGGCTGAATGTAAGTGCCTTCGCAGAACTCGCCAAACATCTCATCGATCAACTTACCCTTACCCATGGTATCGTCAATCTCCATGTTCAACTTCTTGCAGATGTCGCGAATTTCGTCTTCGCTCTTGCCATTGAGGTCGTAACCTGTCTTTTCCTTGATAGCTTCCAAGATAGGCAAGCGGCGGAAAGGAGCCTTGAAGCTGATAGTCTTACCGTCAATAACGCTTTCGGGTTTACCATTAACGGCTACGCAGATGCGCTCCAACAACTTCTCGGTGAATGACATCATCCAGTTGTAGTCCTTGTACTGAACGTAAAGTTCCATACACGTGAACTCAGGGTTGTGGTTGCGGTCCATACCCTCATTGCGGAAGTTCTTGCCAATTTCGTAAACGCCCTCAAAGCCGCCAACGATAAGGCGCTTCAAGTAAAGCTCGGTAGCGATACGAAGGTAGAGGTCGATGTCGAGTGAGTTGTGGTGAGTAATGAACGGACGTGCGCTAGCGCCACCAGGAATGGGTTGCAGAATCGGTGTTTCAACCTCTGTGTAGCCAGCCTCGTCGAAGTATTCGCGCATGGTCTTGACTACTAACGAGCGTTTCAAGAAGATGTCCTTCACTTCAGGGTTGACCAAAAGGTCAACGTAGCGCTGACGATAGCGAAGTTCGGGATCGTTGAAGGCATCGTAAGTAACACCATCCTTCTCCTTTACGACGGGTAGCGGCTTGAGGCTCTTAGAGAGGAGTACCAACTCTTGTGCGTGTACAGAGATTTCGCCTGTCTGTGTGCGGAAAACGAAACCTTTCACACCGATAAAGTCGCCCAAGTCGAGTAACTTCTTAAATACTGTGTTGTAGAGCGTCTTGTCATCGCCAGGGCAAACATCGTCACGTGTAACGTACACTTGAATGCGGCCTTTAGAGTCCATCAACTCGGCAAAGCTGGCCTTACCCATAACGCGGCGTCCCATTAAGCGTCCAGCGATGCACACTTCGCGCTTTTCGTCTTCATTAAAGTTGTCTTTAATATCGTCGCTATACGCTGTCACTTCATATTCGGCAGCGGGGTAGGGATTAATGCCCAAGTTGCGCAATTCCTCAAGTGAGTTGCGGCGTTGTATCTCTTGTTCGCTGAGTTCTAAAACGTTCATTTATTTTATTTTTTTATGATTTTGTCTGCAAAGATACTGCAAGGCGAGCGCAATGCAAAATGAAAGTCGGAAAACTTTCATTTTGCATTGCCGAGCCGCCGCGTATCTTATTCAAAGATACTGCAGAAAGTTTGAAAACAGCAAATAGTCTGCCTAATTGCAATTTGCCTAAATTCGTACCTTGTGCTGTCTTTACATAAAATAAGTGGCTCGGAAGTACAAATTGAAAACTTTTAGGTTTTCGTTTTGTACTTCTCTCGCCTTGCACTATCTTTGCATAAGATAGGCTGCGGCTCAGCATAGCGTTCAAGCAAGCTTGACGTTCTGCATTCGTCTTGCATTATCTTTGCAAAATAAGAAGGAAGGGATAGAATTTATACTCGTTATTATATTCTTTACAGCTAACAAACAATACTCAATATGAAAAAGATACTCTTTGCACTTCTTCTGCTCATCGTAGGAGTAAACACAGCCAATGCTCAATTTGCTAAAGGCACGAAATATGTAGGCGCCTCTTTGTCAGGACTCGGACTATCTTATAGCAGCGATCAAAAGTTCCGCTTTGGCTTAGATGCCACTGCAGGCTACTTTATGGGTGACTGCTTTATGTTACGCGGAACGGTAACATACGATCATACGAAACAAATCGATGACGTTTCAATTGGTGCGGGCGTTAGATATTACTTCGACCAATGTGGCGTTTACTTAGGTGCTGGCGCTGACTATGTACACTACACGCCCTCTGACAACGATGTACAAATTCCCTTAGAAGTAGGGTATGCCTTCTTCGTTAACCGCTACATCACCATTGAGCCTTCTCTATACTACAAGATGTCGCTCGACTCTTTCTCTAAGAAGAGCACTGTGGGCGCACGCATTGGATTGGGTTTCTACTTCTAAAGCATTAAGAAAGAACACGTAAGCAAAATGACAGATATCTCTACATTAGGTGAATTTGGTCTGATTGACCGCATGACGGAAGGACTTGAACTTCGCAATGCTTCTACGCTGCGTGGCGTGGGCGATGATTGTGCCGTACTGCAATATAGCTCTGAGGCTGCCGACCCTCGACGACTTTTGGTCACGACCGACATGCTCATGGAGGGCATTCACTTCGACCTCACCTACACGCCTCTCAAACACTTGGGCTACAAAGCGGCTATGGTCAACCTTTCTGACGTTTATGCCATGAATGGTACGCCCCGTCAGCTCTTAGTAAGCATCGCCGTGGGGCGACGCTTTAAGGTGGAACATCTTGACGAACTTTATGCAGGCATTCGATTAGCTTGCGAGCGTCACGGAGTAGACATCGTAGGAGGTGATACGACTACTTCGCTTACGGGATTAGCCATCAGCATTACTTGCATTGGCGAAGCACAAGCAGAGGAGATTGTTTATCGTTCGGGAGCAAAAGATACCGACCTCATCTGCGTGAGCGGCAACTTGGGAGCTGCTTATATGGGGCTACAACTCATGGAACGCGAGAAGCGAATCTTTGAGTCACAAAAGTCGAACCCTGAGACGGCTGCACAACCTGACTTCTCTGGTCGCGAATATCTCATTGAGCGATTGCTCAAGCCTGAGGCGCGTCGCGACATTATCCAACGCCTCCACGAAGCGGGCATTCGTCCTACATCAATGATGGACATTAGCGACGGACTATCGTCTGAGGCCATGCACATCTGCAAACAAAGCCATACGGGCTGCCGCATCTATGAAGAGCGTATTCCTATCGACTACCAAACGGCCGTTACGGCTGAGGAGTTTAATATGAACGTCTACACCGCCGCGCTCAATGGAGGTGAGGATTATGAATTGCTCTTCACCGTTCCGTTGACTGACCATGAGAAGGTGGAACAATTGGATGACATCAAGGTGATTGGCCACATCACGCGTCCCGAACTGGGCGCAAAGCTCATCACACGCGACGGCAACGAGTTCGACCTCAAAGCACAAGGGTGGAACCCAATGCAATAAGTAGGTGTTCAAAATTATTTCTTATAATTAGTGTTCTGTATTATTTTAATTTCAAAAGCACTCCCTCTGGCGCAGTTCTTTCCTTTTCATTCAGTCACATAGCCCGCTATGTTTCTTCATACAATGGAAAAACAGCATTCTGATAGAGTAACTTTTGATATTAAAATAATTTTGACATCTACTAAAAATAAACTTTGGCATTATGATAAACCAAATACCACGACTTTACCCTTTGGGCATTCAGACTTTCGAGAAGATACGCAAGGGGGATATGCTCTATCTTGATAAGACGGCATACATTTACCGCATGACGCATGGAGCATCACCTTATGTATTCCTTAGTCGCCCGCGTCGTTTTGGTAAATCATTGTTGGTGTCGACCTTAAAGAGCTACTTCGAGGGTAAGAAGGAACTCTTTGAAGGCCTTGCTATCGAAAAGTTGGAAAAGGAGTGGACCGCCTACCCAGTATTACACTTCAGCTTAGCTGGTGGGAAGTTCATGGATAAAGAGCAGTTAGAAAGTCATCTTAGCTTTTTACTTTCTGAAAAAGAAAAACTTTTTGGCATAGAGTCCCAAAGTTCTCTCTGCAATACTCGATTGCTCAATCTCATTCAAACCGCCTACCAACAAACGGGCAAGCAAGTGGTGCTACTGATTGACGAATACGATGCGCCACTGCTCGATGTCGTGCATGAGAAGGAGAACCTTACCCAGCTGCGTCAGGTAATGCGCAACTTCTATAGTCCAATCAAAGACGCCGACCCTTATCTGCGTTTTGTCTTCATAACTGGTATAACGAAGTTCTCACAAGTGAGCATATTCAGCGAGCTGAATAATATTAACAATATCAGCATGCAGCCCGAATATGCAGGACTCTGCGGCATTACGAAGGATGAGGTGGAAAATCAATTGCAAGTAGACATTGCCTCCTTAGCCGAACGCTTGGGCAAAACTTATGACGAAACGCTTGAGGCCATTACAACCAATTACGATGGTTATCACTTCACCTGGCCCTCGCCCGATGTGTTCAACCCCTTTAGTCTACTCGCTGCCTTTACAAATGGCAATTTAGACCCTTATTGGTTCTCAACAGGTACGCCTACTTACCTGCTCGAAATGATGCGTAAGTTCAACGTGTTGCCCAACCAACTTGGCCCGTCCAAATGCTTAAAGAGTGATTTTGATTCACCTACCGAAAGTATGACGACATTGGTGCCGTTACTCTATCAGAGTGGTTACTTAACCATTAAGGATTACAACACGCGTACGGAACTTTACACGCTCGACCTCCCCAACCGCGAAATTCGCATCGGTCTCTTCCGCAACCTCCTACCTAACTACTTAGAAGGCATGAAGGCACAACAGGGCGGTGTCACCATAGCCGAAATGGCTGACTTGATTCTCAACGATGATATGGACGGCGCGCTACACTTGTTGCAGGATTTTCTCTGCACGGTGCCTTACTGTAATGTAAAGAATTACGAGGGACACTATCAGCAAACGTTGTTTATCATCTTCACACTGCTCACGCACTACATGGTCGACGTTGAGGTGCATACCCCGCATGGCCGTATCGACATGGTATTGATGACGCGAACGCGCATTTACTTACTTGAGCTCAAACTTAATAAAGACGCTCAAACGGCTATGCAACAAATTAACCTAAAGCATTATCGCGAGCGCTTTAGCCTCAGTCCCTTGCCCGTAACGAAAGTAGGCGTAAACTTTGACAGTGAAAAGGGCAATATCACTGATTGGGTGATTGAATAAAACACTATAATTACATACGATATGAAAAAGATACTTTATATCATTCCCGCCACCATGCTGCTCTTAGCATCGTGTGCTACAAGTAAGTCAGCCTACACCGTAGCTGGCGAATGGAGCGTAACGAACTTGAATGGTCAGAATATTACGCCCAGTGATGAAACGCCTTTCTTAGGTTTCGACACCTCTAAAGGCCACGTCTATGGTTTCACAGGTTGCAATCGCCTAACGGGCGAAATCAACTTAAAGGACTTTGCTAACGGCAAACCCAACTTCTCTAAGATGGGCATGACGCGTATGCTCTGCCCCGACGATACTTACGAGAGCCGCTTCATGGACGCACTCAGCAAGGTAAAATCCTCTGAAGTAAAGGGCAACGAGATGTTGCTCAAAGATGCCAACGGCAACGTAATCATAACATTGAAGAAGAAATAATTATCAATGTGAACATTCGCTGAAAGGCGTAGCATTTACGCATTAATCAATCATTCTCACAATCTCACATTCTCACATTCTCACATTTGCACATTAACCTCCTATGGCCACAGTAGACGACAAGAAGATTATCTTCTCTATGGTAGGTCTGTCAAAGACCATCAAACAAAATAACAAGCAGGTACTTAAAAACATTTACCTCAGTTTCTTTTACGGAGCTAAGATCGGTATCATCGGTCTGAATGGTGCGGGTAAGTCAACGTTGATGAAGATCATCGCAGGCCTTGACAACGACTATCAAGGTGAAGTAGTGTTCTCACCAGGTTACACCGTGGGCTATCTGCCACAGGACCCTCACCTCGACGATCAAAAGACGGTGAAAGAAATCGTACAGGAGGGTGTTCAAAGCGTTGTTGATGCCTTGGCTGAGTACGAAGAGATTAACCAAAAGTTTGGCTTGCCAGAGTATTATGAGAACGAGGACAAGATGAACCAACTCTTTGCACGCCAAGGTGAGTTGCAAGATATACTCGATGCCACTGACGCTTGGAACCTCGACAGCCGACTCGAGCGTGCTATGGACGCGCTTCGCCTTCCGCCTGCCGACCAAAAGGCTGAGCACCTCTCAGGAGGTGAGCGTCGTCGTGTTGCGCTCTGCCGTTTGTTGCTCCAAAAGCCTGACGTGCTACTGCTCGACGAACCTACCAACCACCTTGATGCCGAAAGTATTGACTGGTTGGAACAACACCTCAACCAATACGAGGGTACGGTCATCGCTGTGACCCACGACCGCTACTTCCTTGACGACGTAGCAGGCTGGATACTCGAGCTCGACCGTGGCGAAGGCATTCCTTGGAAGGGCAACTACTCTTCATGGCTCGAACAAAAGAGCAAACGCATGGAGCAGGAAGAGAAAGTGGCCAGCAAGCGCCGCAAGACGCTCGAACGTGAGTTGGAATGGGTGCGCATGGCTCCTAAGGCGCGTCAAGCGAAGGGTAAGGCGCGTTTGAACTCTTACGACAAGTTGCTGAACGAAGACCAAAAGGAGAAGGAGCAGAAACTCGAAATCTTCATACCGAATGGCCCACGCTTGGGCAACAAAGTAATCGAAGCACATGGTGTATCAAAAGCCTTTGGTGATAAGGTGCTTTACAAAGACCTTGACTTCACGCTTCCCCCTGCAGGCATTGTCGGCGTAATCGGTCCGAATGGTGTGGGTAAGACTACACTCTTCCGCCTTATTATGGGACTTGATAAGCCCGATGCTGGTACGTTCGAAATGGGTGAAACGGTTAAGTTGGCCTACGTTGACCAACAACACAAAGACATTGACCCCGAAAAGACGGTTTACGAAGTAATCAGCGGTGGCAGCGAACTTATGCGCATGGGCGGTCGCGACATCAACGCGCGTGCCTACCTCAGCCGTTTCAACTTTGCTGGTGCTGACCAAGAGAAGAAGTGTGGTGTACTTTCAGGTGGTGAGCGCAACCGCTTGCAGTTGGCCTTAGCCTTGAAGCAGGAGGGCAACGTATTGTTGCTCGATGAGCCTACCAACGACATCGACGTAAACACGCTTCGTGCACTCGAAGAGGGCTTGGAAGCCTTTGCCGGCTGTGCCGTTGTGATTAGCCACGACCGTTGGTTCCTTGATCGTATTTGTACCCACATTCTTGCCTTCGAGGGCAATGGCAATGTCTTCTTCTTCGAAGGTTCATATACGGACTACGAGATCAACAAAGCCAAGCGCCTCGGCCTTGAGGAGCCTAAGCGCATTCGCTACCGCAAACTTGATGACTAATCCATATAGGTGATTCTTAAAGCTTACATGGCTCTGTAACGATTCGAGCGGGTAAAAACGCTCTACTTTACGACATAAGTGACCACCATGTCACCGCTCCAGCGAAAGGCAGTGTTTACGTCAGTAAAGGACGAAAAGTTATCTTCTAATAAATAAAGAGTTGAGAAGTATCACGCTTCTCAGCTCTTTCTATATCTACCCATTTCCATGAAACGTCTTTTTCCCATCTTCTTATTTATTACCGCATTGCTCTCGCCCTGCTGTGCCCAAACAGTCCCAAGCGAAGCCTTACAACAAGCCATGCAACGTGACGAGACCGCCTTCTTGCAGTCAATGTCGCCCACATTGCAACATACGCAGGCTTTGGCCGTGCGTATGGCCATACAAGGAGATGCACGCGCGTTGCAACAAATCCGCGAGAGCCGCAACGTTGCTCCTACGCTGCCCGAAGGAGTAAAAGCCGTTACGCTCACTCCCACTATGACTTTATTTCGATCAACGCAACCCACCTCAAAGCCACGTCCCGTCTTGCTCTATCTACATGGGGGCGGCTGGTGTTTGGGTAGCATTAATAGTTGCATGCGCTTTTGTGCTGCCGTAGCCAAGAGGGCCAACATTTGCGTCGTAGCACTCAACTATCGTTTAGCACCCGAACATGCTTACCCCGCTCCGCTCGATGACTGCCGCATGGCTTTCAATTATCTCAAAGGCCATGCCGCAGAATTTGGGGGCGACACCACGCGCGTTAGCATTGGAGGCGACAGTGCTGGCGGCAACTTGGCCATAGCCACTGCTATGACCGTAGGTGGCAAGAGCAGTGTCTATAGCCTTATCCCCATCTATCCCGTAACGGAACTCTTCACCCGCTCCACTCCTTCGTGGCGCACTTACGCCCAAGGTTATGGTGACGATGCCGAGCTACTCGAAGCCTTTAACGAAGCTTACGCTGCAGGTCAACAGCAAAGTCCACTCGTCTCTGTAGGTTTAGCCACCGACGATACCTTGCAGCAATTACCTCCCGTGTTGCTCATATCAGCAGGTCACGACATCTTGTTTGACCAAACCGCTGCTTGGGCCAAGCGCTTACAATCCTTAGATCACCCGCTTTCGTATCACGTATTCCCCACCGCCACTCACCTCTTCATCACCGTCCCCGGTCAGCCCACGGCCTTCAACGAATCCGTTCGTATTGTCAGTGAGTTCTTAAAAGAATAATTAAGTAAACTGCAATTTGAAAGCCTCTACAATTATCCCAAGCGGGTCTAACCATCGAAAATGAAAGGATAGTAAGGTGATGTAATATCACTGATTTACAGTCTATTAGGAATAAGAGCTGATCTTGGATGGGTTCGTTATTCTTTCCTAAATTAGCCGATTGGGAACAACTTATATTATTGGATGATGAAGGACATCCGTTCCTCTTTGCTCCTATAATGATAGCCACGCTTTCGACCTGTGCGCAATTGGAGCGTGACAATGAAGTCGTCTGAACTTTTATGAAATTCAAGATTTGCCTTTATTTTTGAGGCGTTTTGGGGCCTTGAAGAGGGAGTGTAGCGAGTTACACGACCGATGAAAGGGCAAAAAACGGCCAAAAAGAAAGGTGAAGATTGAATTTAGAAGAGATAAAACTCCAAATCAAATCTTCGTCAGAAAAGTTTAGACGACTTCAATATCTCATTCTGATTGCAGTCAGGACGGAAACGGTATATAGAGAAAGGTGGAAACTCGGACGCAAGGTAGGCTCTGTAAAAACGGCAGAACAGATGAAAATCGAATATAGGGAAGTAATAAGTCTACTCCGTAAAGGCTATTCCATAAGGGAGGCGGTGAAGTTCTGTGGTAAAGGGGTAAGTACCGTACAATGAGTGAAGCGTTATTTGGAGCTATAGGTTTCATCTTGAAGTATAATAGACTACAAAAACAAGTCAATTGCATAATTTTGTCTCATTTACATAGAGAGACAACCCTACAGTTGTGCTTTCACATTAAAATCAGTTATCTTTGTAGGCGAAATGGCAATAACCAAATATAAATGGTACAAAGCGAAATACGTCTAAGATGATAAAGGAAACAATATCTCCTGTTCAAAATAAGGGAGCACAAATGAGCCAAAAAGAAAAACCGTGGTTTAACCATTCGCAGATGATAGCCAATATCATGTCAGCAAGAATGAAGGAACTTGGAATGACTCAAAAGATGTTGGCAGAGAAAATGAATTGCACCCAACAGTATATTTCAAAAATCTTAAAAGGGCGTGAGAATCTTTCGCTTGAAGCCATAAGCAAAATAGAGAATGCCTTGGATATTCATTTCCTGCAAACGAATGAATAGCCATGTTCCATTTCATGGCACGTTTTCTCGCCATGGCAGAGCTTAAGTAAACTTAGCTCTGCTCATCTGGCTTAACGAAAACCTTCTTATAAGTGTAACGATAAAAAAGATAAGATATGTCAGTACAAAGTGAAGCTGCCCTCGAAAACGGACTTATAGATACTCTTCAAAAGATGAACTACGAGTATGTTCATATTGAAGAAGAGAAGAACCTGTCTGCCAACTTCAAGAAACAGTTGGAGAAACACAACAAGAAGAAGTTGGAAGAATTGGGTCGTACCGAATTTACAGAGTCTGAGTTTGAAAAGATACTTATCTATCTTGAAGGTGGCACTCGCTTTGAAAAGGCAAAGAAACTGCGAGACCTCTTTCCGCTTGAACTGGAAAGCGGTGAACGCCTATGGGTGGAGTTCTTGAACCGCACTCACTGGTGTCAGAACGAGTTTCAAGTTTCCAATCAAATCACGGTTGAGGGCAGAAAGAAGTGTCGCTACGATGTGACGATACTTATCAACGGATTGCCATTGGTTCAGATAGAACTGAAGCGTAGAGGCGTAGAATTGAAACAGGCATATAATCAGATACAACGCTATCACAAGACTTCTTTCCATGGACTGTTTGATTACATCCAACTGTTCGTCATATCCAATGGTGTAAACACTCGCTATTTCGCCAACAACCCGAATAGTGGCTATAAGTTCACATTCAACTGGACGGACGCAGCCAATGTGCCTTTCAACGACTTGGAGAAGTTTGCCACAGTGTTCTTCGACAAGTGTACGTTGGGCAAGATTATCGGTAAGTATATCGTCTTGCATGAGGGGGACAAATGTCTGATGGTGCTTCGTCCTTATCAGTTCTATGCAGTGGAGAAGATTCTCGACCGTGTAGAAAACTCCAACGATAACGGTTATATCTGGCATACAACTGGTGCAGGAAAGACCTTGACATCATTCAAGGCAGCCCAACTTGTATCGGAGTTGGACGATGTGGATAAGGTGATGTTTGTGGTAGACCGCCACGACCTTGACACGCAGACACAAGCCGAATACGAGGCCTTTGAGCCTGGTGCCGTTGACAGTACCGACAACACAGACGAACTGGTGAAGCGTCTGCACAGTAATTCAAAGATCATTATCACCACCATTCAGAAACTGAATGCAGCTGTTAGCAAGCAGTGGTATAGCAGTCGCATAGAAGAAATACGTCATTCTCGCATCGTGATGATATTCGATGAGTGTCATCGAAGCCATTTCGGAGATTGCCACAAGAACATCGTTAAGTTCTTCGACAACACGCAGATATTCGGTTTTACTGGTACTCCTATATTTGTTGAGAATGCGGTGGACGGACATACCACAAAGGAAATCTTCGGCAACTGTCTTCACAAATACTTGATAAAGGATGCCATTGCCGATGAAAATGTGCTTGGTTTTCTTGTGGAGTATTACCACGGCAATGAGGATGTGGATAATGCCGACCAAGACCGCATGACGGAGATAGCAAAATTTATCCTTAATAATTTCAATAAGTCAACATTCGATGGAGAGTTTGACGCATTGTTTGCCGTGCAGTCAGTGCCGATGCTAATCCGTTACTACAAGATATTCAAAAGCCTCAATCCGAAGATAAGGATTGGAGCTGTTTTCACATACGCTGCCAATAGTAGTCAAGACGATGAGCAGACCGGTATGAACACTGGCGGTTATGTAAGCGACAGCACAGGCGAAGCAGACGAACTGCAAGCCATCATGGATGACTATAATAATATGTATGGAACGAGTTTCACTACAGAAAACTTCCGTGCATATTACGATGACATCAACCTTCGCATGAAGAAAAAGAAGGCGGACATGAAGCCACTTGACCTCTGCTTGGTTGTCGGTATGTTCCTTACTGGCTTTGACAGCAAGAAGCTCAACACGCTCTATGTTGACAAAAACATGGAGTATCATGGTTTGTTGCAGGCGTTCAGCCGTACCAACCGTGTGTTGAACGAGAAGAAGCGTTTCGGTAAGGTGGTTTGCTTCCGTGACTTGAAAAGCAAGGTAGACGAGTCCATCAAACTTTTCAGCAACAGCAATAATCTTGAAGATATTGTGCGACCACCATTTGATGATGTCAAAACCCACTATCAAGAATTGACAAAGGACTTCTTGGAGCATTATCCCGAACCTCATTTTGTGGACTATTTGCAAAGTGAGAACGACAAGAAGCTGTTTATCCTCGCTTTCCGTGACATTATCAAGAAACACGCAGAGATACAAGTGTATGATGAGTTTGAGGAGGATGCTCCCGACCTCGGAATGACAGAACAACAGTTTATGGACTTCCGCAGCAAGTATCTTGATATATACGATTCGTTTGCTGTCAAGAACGATGATCCAAAGAAAGGTTATCAAGTTCCAGAGGAAGACCCAAGCATGGTAGGTGAACCAGACCCTCTTGAAGAAGCCGCAACTGGTATGGGCGATATTGATTTCTGCTTGGAACTTCTGCATAGCGACATCATCAATGTGGCTTACATTCTGGAGTTGATTGCAGACCTCAATCCTTATAGCGAGGACTACGAAGAGAGGCGTAAGCACATCATCGACACAATGATTAAGGATGTTGAACTTCGCAGTAAGGCAAAACTCATTGACGGTTTTATCCAGAAGAATGTGGATGATGATCGTGACAATTTCATGGCTCGCAAACAAAAGGCTGACGGCACAAGCGACCTTGAAGAACGGTTGAACAACTACATCGTCACCGAGCGCGACAATGCCGTAAAGACACTTGCCAAGGAAGAGGATTTGGATGCATCCGTGCTCAATCACTACCTCTCTGAATATGACTACTTGCAAAAGGAACAGCCAGAAATCATACAAGAGGCATTGAAAGAGAAACACCTCGGACTGATAAAGAAGCGCAAGGCGTTCACCCGCATCATGGACAAACTAAGAACAATAATAAAAGTATTTAATTGGGAATAAGAAAAAAACAAAAGATATGTCAGAAGAGCTTCAGCAAAATTTAAGAAACCAACTCTGGGAAGTTGCAAACAAACTGCGTGGCAATATGTCGGCAAGTGACTTCATGTACTTCACCCTTGGTTTTATCTTCTACAAGTATTTGTCGGAGAAGATAGAGAAGCATGCCAATGACGCATTGGTGGACGATGAAGTCACATTCAAAGAGTTGTGGGCAATGGAGAAAGACGAGGATATTGAGGCATTGCAACAAGAAGTCAAGACCGAATGTTTGGAAAATATCGGCTACTTCATTGAACCAAACTTCCTGTTCTCGTCTGTCATTGAGAGTATTAAGAGAAAGGAGAACATTCTGCCTATGCTCGAACGCTCATTGAAGCGTATTGAGGACAGTACCCTCGGACAGGACAGCGAAGAAGACTTTGGCGGTCTATTCTCTGACATTGACCTTGCTTCACCCAAGTTGGGCAAGACTGCCGATGACAAGAATACTTTGGTTAGCAATGTTCTTCTTGCCCTTGATGATATTGACTTTGGTGTGGAAGCATCGCAAGAGATTGATATTCTCGGTGATGCCTACGAGTATATGATTAGCCAATTTGCCGCGGGTGCTGGCAAGAAAGCTGGTGAGTTCTACACTCCTCAGGAAGTGAGCCGTATTTTGGCAGAGATCGTAACCATCGGTCATGCTCGTCTGCGCAATGTCTATGACCCCACTTGTGGTAGTGGCTCGCTGTTGCTACGTGCAGCAAGCATAGGTCATGCAAACGAGATTTTCGGACAGGAGAAGAACCCTACGACCTACAACTTGGCTCGTATGAATATGCTTCTTCATGGCATAAAGTTCAGCAACTTCCGCATAGAGAATGGCGATACTTTGGAGGCTGATGCCTTTGGCGATACACAGTTTGACGCTGTGGTAGCCAATCCTCCCTTCTCTGCCGAATGGAGTGCAGCCGATAAGTTCAACAACGATGATCGTTTCAGTAAGGCAGGACGCTTGGCACCACGCAAGACAGCCGATTATGCCTTTATACTTCACATGATTTACCACCTCAATGAGGGTGGCACAATGGCTTGTGTCGCTCCTCATGGAGTGTTGTTCCGTGGCAATGCCGAGGGCGTAATCCGTCGTTTCCTCATTGAGAAGAAGAACTATGTGGATGCCATCATCGGACTTCCTGCCAATATATTCTATGGCACAAGCATCCCGACATGTATCTTGGTATTCAAGAAGTGCCGTAAGGAGGATGACAATATTCTGTTCATTGATGCCAGCAAGGAGTTTGAAAAGGTCAAAACCCAGAACAAGCTCCGTCCGCAGCATATCAAGAAGATTGTTGATACCTATCGTGAGCGCAAGGAGATAGAAAAGTACAGTCATCTCGCCACATTGCAGGAGGTAGCCGAGAACGACTACAACCTCAACATTCCTCGTTACGTTGATACTTTTGAGGAAGAAGAACCTATTGACATCCATGCTGTCATGAAGGAAATCAAAGATTTGGAAGCCAAACGTGCCGACCTTGACAAAGAAATTGAAGGCTATCTGAAAGAGTTGGGATTGGTTGAATAAATTTTTTGTACCAGGTTGGGACAATTTTAGAAGAACGTTTTATATGGCTGAGAAAGATAATATACCAGAAATGCGTCCTACGTTTGATGCTATCCGCAGGACTGACGAAAACAACAAGGAATATTGGAGTTCGCGCGACCTGTGCAACGCTATGGGATATTCTACTAACTGGAAATTCCAAAATGTCATAAATAAGGCAATTGCCGTAGCCAATCAAAAAGGTATGAAGATTGATGACCATTTCAACCAAACGGTTGATATGGTCAAGCTCGGTAGTGGTGCATATAGAAAGGTGAACATATTCCGTTTGTCTCGTATGGCGTGCATGATTATAGCTGAAAATGCAGACGGAAAGAAACCTCTGGTGCAACAAGCAAGAGAATATTTTTCGCAATCCGTTTCTACCACAGAACTTATCCAAAACTCACTGGAATCCAACATATTGCTGTATAAAACAGCACAAGGTGAAACCCGCATTGAAGTGATATTCAACAACGAGACATTTTGGATGTCGCAAAAACGCATGGCAGATTTGTTTGGCGTAGACCGAGCAACGATTGCTTATCACCTTTCTCAAATTTATGAAAGTGGAGAACTTACAAAAGAGGCAACTTGTAGAAAAATTCAACAAGTTCAACTTGAGGGTGAGCGTGATGTTGAACGTACTCCTTTGTTCTACAACCTTGATGCCATTATTGCCGTTGGCTATCGTGTGAACAGTTATCAAGCCACACAATTCCGTATATGGGCTACATCTGTATTGAAGGAGTTTATCATTAAGGGGTATGTACTTGATGACGAACGCCTGAAACAAGGCAAGCATTTCGGCAAGGACTACTTTGACGACTTGTTGGAACGCATCCGTGAGATACGCACGTCAGAACGCCGCTATTACCAAAAGATAACTGACATCTATGCAGAGTGTAGTGCTGACTATGACGCAAAATCAGAAAGTACCAAATTGTTCTTCAAGATGGTGCAGAACATGATGCACTTGGCTGTCACGCATCATACCGCAGCAGAGATTGTCTATAACAGAGCCGATGCCGAACAGCCGCACATGGGACTTACTACATGGAAGAAAGCACCAGACGGTAGAGTACAAAAGTCTGACACAATTGTTGCCAAAAACTATTTGTCGGACACCGAACTTAATCAACTCAATGCCATAACGACATCATTTCTTGACTTTGCAGAAACTCGTGCCCAACGCCATATCATTACAACAATGGAAGATTGGCGAAAGCGACTTGCCCAGTTCCTTGCGGCAATGGACTATGAGGCAAACCCTTCGGCAGGAACTGTTTCGCAAGATGAAGCAAGAGCAAAGGCTTATGGAGAATATGAGAAATATAAACTCATCCAAGACCATTCATATATATCTGATTTTGACAGGTTTAATAAGGGCGATGACGATACGCCTCTGCTGCCTTTCGACCTCAATCCAAAAGAAACTTAAATTATCTACCAAGCTGGTAGACTTTTTCAGAAACATCAAATTAAGGATTAAAAATGACAACGACAGTAAATAACGAACAAAAGAAGCTCAATGTCCCAAATCTCAGATTCCCTGAGTTTCAGGGGGAGTGGGAGAAATGCAAGTTGGGAGATTACGGAAAAGTAGTA
>UQHJ01000041.1 GCA_900540885.1 uncultured Prevotella sp. | reverse complement strand
AATGCATTAATAATCAATGCCTTACAATTGGAAATGTTGCAGTTTTTATCCGAATAATTTTGGTGCGTCTGCCCTGGAAATCGGCGAAGAGCTGTCATCCACAAGCCAGTGTACATGTTTCCACTGGCCCGTGGACGTGTTTCCACTGAGCAGTAGACGTGTTTCCACTGGCCTGTGGACGACAAGACAAAGGTAATAAGAAATTAGCCGAAAGGCATAGATTAAGTGGTTAAATGTTATGAAACTGTGATTTTTTACTTTTCTTTAAACTGCAATTTGTCGAAGCGCGCCTTAATGTTCATTCCTGTCTCTTCGACAAATCGCAGTTTTTTTAGTTAATATTGCATAAATCCAACAGATTAGCGGTTCACTTTTCATTACCTTTGTCAAACCATTACAACCACCATAAAGAGAAATAGAATATGGCAAGAAGGGAAAAAGATTTTACACTACTCCTCTTTGCACTCTTTTGCTGCTCTCTAGTTCATGCGCAAAAGCAAGTCACGATAGAGCAGAAGGATTCCATTGGCAACGGGAACAATATAATAAAGGTGTTGGGAGATCATACTGGCAAGGGCGCAGCCAACAATGCTCTTGACGTGTTGAGCGGTCAGGCGGCTGGTGTCAACGTAACATCTAACGGTCTGGACAGAATGGCCATGCTCAACAGCGTGCGTGTCCGTGGCACCACCTCCATCATCGGAGGCAACGACCCGTTGGTACTTATCGATGGCGTGACTTCTGACGTGCTTACGCTTTCCACGATATACCCTGCCGACATCGAGAGTTTTCGCATATTGAAGAATGCGGCTGAGACAGCCATGTACGGCTCGCGTGGTGCATCTGGTGTGATTGAGGTAAAGACAAAGAAAGGCACGGGGCGCGGCTTCCAAATCTCTTATGAGGGCAATGTCGGCTTTGAGCAGATGTACAAACACCTCAACATGCTCAATGCAGCTGAGTATGTTGCCACAGCAAAGGCTTTGGGAGTATATTGCAACAACGGAGGCTACAACACCGACACCTACAAGGTGATAACACGCACAGGCTTGGTGAACAACCACTACCTTGCGTTCAGCGGCGGAACTCCACAGTCAAATTACCGTGCCTCGTTCGGTGTTATGGACCACAACACCATT
Source organism: uncultured Prevotella sp. (assembly GCA_900540885.1). GTDB lineage: Bacteria > Bacteroidota > Bacteroidia > Bacteroidales > Bacteroidaceae > Alloprevotella. The sequence goes on along the minus strand of UQHJ01000041.1, from coordinate 20,841 downwards.
ATCAAGAACATGGACTACGGTGTGTTTGTAGCCAAGATGGATGTCACGCAGAAAGCCTTCAACGACCGACTGACGGGTGACTTCGGTGTGTTCGGCTCGTCATTCAAGAACCATGACATTTTCGACACGCAGATGCTTTTTTACTCCGCTGCCTGCCAAAACCCAACGTTCCCTGCTGGAACAGACGAGAACGGCAACTGGCTGAAGAACGAGTCAGCCGCCAAAATCAACCCTCCAGGTATCATACTTGCCGAAAAGAACGACTCCAAGGACTTGAACTTTGACGCACATGTGAAGCTGAGCTATGACTTCAACCCCAACTGGCGCATATCCACCTTCGGCTCTTATCTGTACGGCTCCACCGAGAATGCCCAGTTCTGCCCTACATGGGTGTGGGCGCAGGGCAACGTGTACCGTGGCGAGTTTAAGAAGGAGGAATGGCTCGGCAACGTGTCCGTTGACTTCAACAAGGAGTTCGGTATCCATAAGATTTCTGCTGGTGCAAGTGGTGAATACCGCAAGCTGAAGAAGACTGCCTTCTGGGTGTATGCCAAGGGCATCCCTACCAACGACTTCAACTATGACAACTTAGGAGCCACCGCCGCCCGACCTTACGGTGGAACGGAAAGCACCTACGAGGACCAGTCGCTCGCATCGGTGATGGGCAGCGTTACATATACATTGCTCGACAGATATACATTGTCCGCCAATGCCCGTGGTGATGGTTCGTCCATGGTGGGCGACAACAACACATGGGGATTCTTTCCGTCCGTGTCGTTCACATGGGACATAAAGAAGGAAAGTTTTCTTTCCGACGTGAAACCGCTGTCTATGCTCAAGCTACGCACAGGATTTGGACAGGCAGGAAACCTTGGCGGTATATCAGCCTACACCACCATGAACACCGTCCGACAGACGGGTATCGTCCCGATAAAGAGTTCGCCAACGGTTACACTCGGCATGGTGAGGAACAACAACCCCGACTTGAAATGGGAGACGAAGACAACGTTCAACATCGGTGCAGACCTCGGCTTCTTCGCCAACCGTCTAATGCTCACAGCCGAGTATTACTATTCGAAGACCACGGACATGCTCTATGCCTACGAGGTGCCAGTGCCTCCGTTTGCCTACAACACCCTATTGGCGAACATCGGTGCAATGTCAAACCGTGGTTTTGAGCTTGGCTTGTCGGTGCAACCCATCAGCAAGAAGGATATGGAGCTGAACATCAACATTAACCTGTCATTCCAGAGCAACAAACTCATCTCCCTCAGCGGCTCTTACAACGGAATGAGCATGTCAGCCGCAAATGTCACGGCAATCGGTTCATTGGACGGTGCCGGACAGAACGGCGGCGACAACAATATCGTCTATCAGATAGTCGGGCAACCTCTCGGTGTCTTTTACCTGCCTCACTGCAAGGGACTCGTCAAGAACGAGAACGGAAGCTACTCCTACGACATCGAAGACCTCGACCACAACGGCAAGGTTGACTTGAGCGACGGTGGCGACCGTTACATCGCGGGACAGGCTACGCCTAAGGCGACGCTCGGATCGAACATCAGTTTCAGATACAAGGACTTTTATGTAGCCTTGCAGATGAACGGAGCGTTCGGACACAAGATATTCAACGGAACGGGACTTGCCTACAACAATATGTCATGTTTCCCCGACTATAACGTGCTGAAAGGTGCACCGGAAAAGAACATCGTTGACCAACGCGTGTCCGACTACTGGCTGGAGAAGGGCGACTACCTGAACTTCGAGCATCTGACGATAGGCTACAACGTGCCGTTGAAGAGCCGCGTCATCCGCTCATTGCGAGTGTCGTGCAATGTCAGCAACCTTGGCACCATCACGGGCTACAAGGGACTTACACCGATGATCAATAGCTATGTGGTGAATAGCACTATGGGTATTGACGACAAGCGCAGCTATCCGCTCTACCGTACCTATTCGCTGGGGTTGAGTGTACAATTTTAAAGAAAGAAAAGCATGAAGAAGATTTTTAGCTACATATTGACTATACCACTGACGTTGTGCATCTGCGGTTGTCTGGACGAGCATCCGAAAGACCAGCTCGATCAGGAAGCCATCTACAACAATGCCGACAACATCTATAAGAATGCTGTGGCTTCACTGTACAATTATGTGGGTAGCAACCAGGAGTCTGAGGGACTGCAAGGTACTTGCCGTGGCATATACGACTACAACACACTCACCACTGACGAGGCGATGATACCTATCCGTGGCGGTGACTGGTATGACGGTGGTTTGTGGGAAAACATGTACCAGCACAAGTGGAGCGCAAATGACATCTATCTGTATGACGTGTGGAAATACCTCTTCAAGGTTATCGTACTGTCCAACCAGTCGCTTTCTGTCATTGACAGCCACAGGCAACTGCTGTCGACGGAGCAGGAACGCGACTTCACGGCAGAGGTGAGAGCCGTCCGCGCCTTGTTCTACTATTATGCGATGGACATGTTCGGGCAGATTCCGCTTGTCACGTCATACGATGTAAAGCTCGACCAGGTTGTGCCAAGCAAGCGAAGCGAGGTGTTCAGATTCATCTTTGACGAACTGCAAGCCGTAGCACCATTGCTTGCCGATGCCCACTCCAACAAGGAAGGTGACTATTATGGACGTGTCACACGCCCGGTAGTGAATTTTCTACTTGCGAAGTTGGCATTGAACGCTGAGGTTTATGACGATGACGACTGGACGGACGGCATACGGCCTGACGGCAAGGACATCTTCTTCACCGTCAACGGTGAGAGGAAGAACGCTTGGGATACCTGCATCTGGTATTGCGAGCAGTTGAAGGACGAGGGCTACGAGTTGGAAAGCGACTATGCCTCCAACTTTGCCGTACACAATGAGAGCAGCAGGGAGAACATTTTTACGATTCCGTTGGACAAGAACCTGTATCAGAACGAATACCACTATCTGTTCCGCTCACGCCACTACAAGCATGGCGGAGCATACGGTGGTTCATCGGAGAACGGCACCTGTGCGACGGTCTCAACCGTCAAGGTTTTCGGATACGACACTGACCATGAAGACAGCAGATTTCGCATAAACTTCTATGCCGACACGGTGTTTGTTGACGGAAAGAAAATCTATCTTGACAACGGCGACCCTCTGGTGTACCGCCCATTGGAGCTGAAGCTAAACCTGACGGACAGTCCATACAAGCAGACCGCTGGCGCACGTGTAGGAAAATACGAGGTTGACCGTACCGCCTACTCCGATGGCAAGCAGGTTGACAACGACATCGTTCTGTTCAGATACGCCGATGCCTTGCTGATGGAAGCGGAGGCTAAAGTACGCAATGGCAAGGACGGCTCTGCAGAGTTGAATGCTATAAGGGAGAGAGTCGGGATGCCACGAGTTGAAGCCAACTTGGACAACATTCTCAAAGAGCGGCTTTTGGAACTTGTGTGGGAAGGCTGGAGACGGCAGGACCTCATCCGATTCGGGAAATACACCAAGGCATACGACCAACGTGTGCCCATTGAAAACGAGGAAACGGACTTCACAACCGTATTTCCGATACCGCAAAGATGCCTTGATCTGAACAAAAAGCTAAAGCAGAACAAGGGGTACGAGTAAGAGTTACCGTAAACATTACATTAACAAAGACATTTTAATGTGTCATCTATTCAGGAACAAAGATAGTGCAAGGCGAGTGCAGAACGTCAAGTTTACTTGAACGTTATGTTGAGCTATAGCCTATCTTATGCAAAGATAGTGCAAGGCGAGTGCAGAACGTCAAGTTTACTTGAACGTTATGTTGAGCTATAGCCTATCTTATGCAAAGGGCAGACGGATCCGACTTTCATAATTCTGTATGCCCTGCCAAGACTGTCAAGGACAAGCGTTGCCCTTGTGCAGTCTTGGGTCTTGTATGGTGGGTGTACTCAGCCTTTGTTTACAGAACCAAAATGAATGTAAACTTAACATAGAATACAATGTTTAAATATAAAGAAGAAGGACACAAAGTTAATCTCTAATGATTGGAATTGCCCATGACAGCAGGAGTAAGCAATCTTTTTGGGGGGACGACGTTCTCTTCGACAAATTGCAGTTTATTGAAATGGACTATAAAGACAATGTATAGCGTTGGGCAACAAACACAAAAAAAGCGCAACCTATTATTCAACAGGTTGCGCTTTATAAGTTGCGGAGGCTCGACTCGAACGAACGACCTCCAGGTTATGAGCCTGGCGAGCTACCAACTGCTCCACTCCGCGTCCTCAAGAAGTTGAAGAACTTTCGGTTTTTATAACCATTGTTCTTATTTCTTGTTTGCGAGTGCAAAGGTAGAGCATTTTGAGATAGTTACCAAATGTTTCTGCGTTTTTTTTCAAAAAAAATGCGATTTTCTTTTCTATTACTTTGTTTTGCTATTCTGAAGTTGCAAAACAACAGCACTAAAAGCGGGAATGTCGACGAAACTTACGTCGTCTGGTTTTAGCTCTATTGTTTGTAAATTTCCCGAAAGTAAGTCTGTAGCCGATGTGATGCCCTTACGAAGGTGGAGGAAGTCGAAGGCGTGGACAGGAATGCGCACGCCAACGTGTACGCTCTTATCGTCAAAATTAGCCACGATGAGTAATGTTTGGCCGTTACCTGCTTTACGAATAAAGGCATACTGACGATCGCAATTGTAACCATAGTCACGATTGTAGTTAGCATATTGCAAGTCGTAGAAGTTGCCATCGTTGAGCGCGGCCTCCGTCTTACAAAGGTGAATTACCTGCTTATAATAATTGTAGAGATACTTCTCATCGGCATTCATTTCACTTTCTGGTTTTGCTGCTGTCAGCTTGCGCAGTGAGGAAACAGACCAATAATCGAATATTGTAGTACGTCCGTCGCTACCGCTAAAACCTTCAGCGTCCATGCCCGGTTCGCCAAGTTCTTGTCCAGCATATACCATGAACGGATTGTTGCCCATCATCGCACTAACACATAAGGCAGGGAGCGCCTTGCGAGCATCGCCAGCAAAGTAAGCAGAAGCGATGCGTTGCTCGTCATGATTTTCGAGGAAGTTGAGCATATGGTCGCGAATGTCGTCAATGTTTTGCCAGCAACCCGTAATACACGATGCAGAACGTCCGTCGGTGATGACAGCACGCAGCGTGTCGTAAAGTCCTACCTTGTCATAAAGATAATCAAAACCGCTGGCTATATAGTGACGATATTCGTTGGGGTTGTAAACTTCGGCTATAAACTGTACTTTTTGGTAAAGGCTTTTTACCTTCTCGGTAGCGTAAGCCCAAAATTCAGCAGGAACCATTTCGGCCATGTCGCAGCGGAAAGCGTCTATTCCTTTCTTCGCCCAAAAAAGCAAAATATCCGTCATCTTCTTCCACGTTGATGGAATGGGACAGAAGTGTGTCTGTCTGCCGCCTAAATAGTCAACGCCATAGTTCAGCTTAACCGTCTCGTACCAATCGTTACGACTGGGCCAAGCGTTAAAGCAGTCGTTGCCTGTGACTTTGGCGGGGTATTCACGATAGGGCTGTGGTGCACAGCGCTCGGTGTCAAATTCGGTGTGTAAGGTTTGTCCTTCGAGGTAGTAAAAGTTGTTGTTGGGCGAGAAAGCGAGTGAGGTGTCATCGCCCTCACCTAAGTCTTTTACTCCTTTGGGGTGTGCGTCGCTATGGTATTGACGTGCTACGTGGTTAGGTACGAAGTCTATCACCATTTTGAGTCCTGCTTGATGCGTGCGCTTAACCAAGGCTTCAAACTCTTTCATACGTTTGTCGACGTTAACGGCGAGGTCGGGGTCGATGTCGTAATAATCTTTGATAGCGTAGGGTGAACCCGCGCGACCTTTCACAACAGCGGGGTGGTCGGAGGTGATACCATAGGCAGAATAGTCGGTCTGAGTAGCATGTTCAATGAGTCCTGTAAACCATACGTGAGTAAAACCGTATGAGGCGATACGACGCAGTTGTGCAGCTGTGAAATTATTCATCTTAGCGCAACCATTCTGCTCTATACTGCCGTTGCGCTGATTGGTGGTATTCTGATTGCCGTAAAGACGGGTGAATATTTGATAAATGAGTGGTTTCATACGTTGAAGATAACGTGGTTTTATTTAAGGTCTTTATTTTATGATGAAATAAAGCATAGGTAGAGTTAGGCTTTTAGATTTGCCTTAACCTTACCTATGCTTTTAGTTGAATTTTTCACTTCAGTTCGTGAAGAATGCTTCCTTATATATAAGGTATATGTAGTTTAATCGTTTACGCCGTGAGCTTTGACATCGGCATTGCCTTTGCAAATCTTAGCAATCATGCCTTGCAATGTCTTGCCAGGACCACATTCAGTGAAGTCGGTTGCACCGTCGGCCACCATGTTGTTTACTTCCTTCGTCCAAAGTACAGAAGCGGTGAGTTGAGCGATGAGGTTGGCCTTGATTTCTTCAGGGTCGGTGTGGGACTTTCCGTCAACGTTTTGGTAAACGGGGCAGATGGGTTTGTGGAACTCTGTATTGGCAATAGCAGCTTCGAGTTCTTCCTTAGCAGGTTGCATTAAGGGAGAGTGGAAGGCACCACCTACGGGTAATACCAATGCACGCTTTGCACCAGCTTCTTTCAAACGTTGGCAAGCTACTTCGATAGCTTCTGCTTCGCCTGAGATAACAAGCTGACCAGGGCAGTTATAATTGGCTGGAACAACTACCTTTCCAGTCTCTTTGCTTACTTCGGCGCAAACTTCTTCTACCTTCTCATCAGCAAGGGCGATGATAGCAGCCATTGTGCCGGGCTGTGCTTCACAGGCCTTCTGCATAGCTTTGGCGCGGGCGGCAACTAACTTCAATCCGTCTTCGAAACTCAAGCAACGAGCTGCTGTAAGGGCTGAAAGTTCACCTAAAGAATGGCCTGCAACCATTGCGGGTTGGAAGTCACTGCCTAAGCAGAGTGCGCTAACAACGCTGTGGAGAAACATAGCGGGTTGCGTAACTTTCGTTTGCTTCAATTCTTCATCAGTGCCGTTGAACATGATGTCGGTGATGCGGAAACCGAGGATTTCGTTGGCTTTCTCAAAGAATTGCTTAGCAATGGGGTGGTTCTCGTATAGGTCCTTGCCCATACCTACAAACTGTGCTCCTTGGCCGGGAAATACAAATGCGTTCATTATTGATTAATATCTATTTTTTGAGTTTTTGCTTATTACAGTGTTATTCCTTAGCATTTTTCTTATTTCTAAGGCTCTGCAAAGTTACAAAAAATATTGAAGTCGTCTAAACTTTTCTGACGAAGATTATATTTAAACTTTTATCTCTTCTAAATTCAATCTTTACCTTTCTTTTTGACCGCTTTTTGGCCTTTCATCGGTCGTGTAGCTCGCTACACTCCCTCTTCAATGCCAAAGATAGTGCAAACCGAATGCAAAAAGCCAAGCTTGCTTGAGATTTTTGCTGAGGTGCAGCCTATCTTATACAAAAATCGATTCAAAAATAAAGGCAAATCTTGAACTTCATAAAAGTTTAGACGACTTCATTGTCGTTTGTTTTGTTGTGAAAATAGTGTGCGATATTTTTTGTATCGGTTATTTTTGCTTTATCCTATTATTAAAGATTTTAGGGTCTTAATTTAAATATCATTAACTTCCATTTTTTATCTACGCACTATTTACACATCTCACGTTGGTACATAACTAGTTAATTATCAGAAGTTTTAATGATTTTAACCACCATATATTCATCTAAGCACAATTACACTATCATAAGGTCAAAAATTAAGAGAATCGCATTAAAGCGCTGCAACATTCCTTTATATTCAAAAAAACTTTGTATCTTCGCAGCGAAATATACATAAAACATATCATCATATACTCACTTATGAAGATAAAGGAAGTCGCTGAGACCCTTGAACGGTTCGCGCCACTGCCGCTGCAAGAAAGCTATGATAATGCAGGCTTGCAGATTGGATTAACAGCGGGCGAAAATGTGTCAGGGGTCTTATTGTGTCTTGACGTAACCGAGGAGGTAATAACCGAGGCAGAACAGTTGGGGTGCAACCTCATTGTGTCGCACCACCCTTTACTATTCCGTCCGCTGCGCCACGTCACCCTACAAACGCAAGTGGAACGCTGCGTAGTAATGGCCATACAAAAGGGCATTGCTATCTATTCAGCTCATACCAATTTGGATAATGCCCAAGGCGGTGTAAACTACATGATAGCTGAAAAGTTAGCACTACAAGACGTTCGCTTTCTCGCCCCCCTCAAAGGTCAAGAAGGCGGTAGCGGTATTATAGGTGAACTCTCAGAAGCTATCCCCACAGAGGCATTCTTGACACACGTTAAACAAACGTTCCATATCGAATGTCTCAACAGTAATAGCACAACCAAGCAAAGCATTAAGCGCGTAGCCCTCTGTGGTGGAGCAGGTGATTTCTTACTCGACGAAGCTATCAGCCAACAGGCAGACGCTTTCCTAACAGGCGAGATGAGTTACCACCGCTACTTTGGTCACGAAAATGACCTCTTGATTGGCGTAATGGGGCATTATCAAAGCGAACAGTTTACCATTCAATTGCTCGAACGCATTCTCATGCAAGCACAGCCAGACTTACACATTGTAAAGACACAAGTCAACACGAACCCAATAAAGAGTTTGATAAGTTTGTGAGTTTTATGGGCTATAAACTCGCCCACATAACGTGTGCTTCCTAACACGCGATAAAAATACTTCACCAAAAACCTATTAAACTCCCTAAACTTATTAAACCCATTAAACTTTCCACTTATTAAACTTATTAAACTCACCATATCATGGCAAAAAAAGACGTAGCAGACATGTCTGTAGAACAGAAGTTGAAGAACCTCTACCAACTACAGACCACACTCTCTGAAGTAGACCGTATCAAGACGCTCCGCGGTGAACTCCCCCTCGAAGTGCAAGACCTTGAAGACGAGATCGAAGGTCTTACCCACCGTATCGCTAAGTTCAACGAAGAATTGGAAGGTCTTCACACCGACATTGCCAACAAAAAGGCAAAAATCAACGAGGCTAACGGCGCTATCGAACGTTACAAGCAGCAACTCAACGACGTTAAGAACAACCGCGAATACGATATGCTCTCAAAGGAAATCGAATTCCAAAGCCTTGAAGTTGAATTGCAGAACAAGAAGATTGGCGAAGCACAACGCGCTATCGATGCTCGCAAAAACGACATCGAAGCTGCTAAGCGCCAATTAGAGGAACGCCGTGCCGACCTCGACATGAAGAAGTCTGAACTCGACGACATCACCGCCGAGACAAAAGCCGAAGAAGAAAAGCTTCGCGAAAAGGCTAAGAACATCGAACAGACTATCGAGCCTCGCCTCTTGGCTGCCTTCAAGCGCATTCGTAAGAACTCTCGCAATGGATTGGGCATCGTTTACGTTCAGCGTGGTGCCTGCGGTGGTTGCTTCAACAAGATTCCGCCTCAGCGTCAACTCGACATTCGCACACGTAAGAAAATCATCGTATGCGAATACTGCGGCCGTATCATGATCGACCCCGAATTGGCAGGCGTTAAAATCGAAAAGCCCGCTGAAGAAAAACCCAAGCGTCGCGCACGCCGCACCTTGGCTAAATAAAAAGAACAAGCATAAAAACGGAGCAAACTTCACGGTTGCCCCGTTTTTATTTTTATCCTTCATTAGCGTACACACTACATTTCTATTGCTGAAACAAATATCTTTCAGTATTTTTTTCGTAAGTTTGCAAAAATATTTTAGGGCAAAGCCCACTAATTATTCTTCCGTATTTGTTTGTACTGACAAAGTGATTGTCACAACCCTCGGAAGGTGATAAAATATAAGTTTACTCATGGGTCTATTTAGCATTTTTTCAAAAAAGGAGAAAAAGGAAGTTCTCGATGCCGGACTGGAAAAAACCAAAACCAGCATATTCGGCAAGATCACACGTGCCATTGCTGGTAAGAGCAAGGTGGACGATGAAGTGCTTGACCAACTTGAGGAGATTCTCATCACCTCTGACGTTGGCACCGACACCACCATCGACATTATTCACCGCATTGAAGAGCGCGTAGCACGCGACAAGTATGTCAGCACAGCCGAACTGCACAACATTCTTAAAGAAGAAATTGGTGCCCTACTCACCCAAAGCGGTAACGACGATGCCGAAGGCTTTCAAATCCCTACCGACCACCGTCCCTACGTGATCATGGTCGTAGGCGTAAATGGTGTGGGCAAGACTACCACCATTGGTAAGTTAGCCTACCAATTTAAACAAGCTGGGCTGAAAGTCGTACTCGGCGCTGCCGACACGTTCCGTGCCGCAGCCGTTGAGCAACTCGTCATTTGGGGCGAGCGCGTAGGAGTACCCGTCATCAAACAACAAATGGGTAGCGACCCTGCCAGCGTAGCTTACGACACTGTCAACTCGGCCAAAGCACAGGGAGCCGATGTAGTGATTATCGACACCGCAGGCCGCCTACACAATAAGATTGGCTTGATGAACGAACTTACCAAGATTAAGAAGGTAATGCAAAAGGTCGTGCCCTCTGCCCCCGACGAAATTATGCTCGTACTCGACGGCAGCACAGGACAGAACGCCTACGAACAAGCCAAACAGTTCATTAAGGCCACCGACGTCACCTCGCTCGCTATCACCAAACTGGACGGTACGGCAAAGGGCGGCGTAGTAATCGGCATCTCTCACCAACTCAAAGTACCCGTAAAGTACATCGGACTGGGTGAAAAGATGACCGACCTTCAACCCTTCAACCGCAAAGACTTCGTCAACTCCCTCTTTGAAGGTACCGAACTATAAAGCACGCCCGACACAACAAACTAACAAGATGAGCAACAATCAAGCAAACAACTCTTACAAGCATACTGTCGACATCATCACCATGGGGTGTTCGAAAAACCTTGTCGACTCTGAAAGCCTTATCAACCTCTTTAAAGAGCACGACATAAAGGTATATCACAACCCCGAAACGACACATGGCGACATAGCCGTCATCAATACTTGCGGCTTCATTGCATCGGCCAAGGAAGAGAGCATCAACGAGATTATCGAACTTTGCGACCTGAAGACTGATGGTGAACTCAACCACGTATACGTAATGGGCTGCCTGTCAGAACGCTACATGGACGAGTTACGTGCCGAAATACCCGAGGTAGACAAGTTTTACGGCAAGTTTAATTGGAAAGAGTTGCTCAACGACCTTGCTGCTGCCGACGGTGACAACACACTCACGCAACCTTCTACCACCAATAGCGAGACAGAGCGCACGATTACGACTCCCGCCCACTACGCTTATATTAAGATATCTGAAGGTTGCAATCGCCACTGCGCCTACTGCGCTATACCTATTATTACAGGCGAACACAAGAGCCGCCCCATGGACGACATCTTGACTGAGGTTAAGCAACTGGTGAAGCAAGGCGTAAAGGAGTTTCAAATTATCGCACAAGAGCTTACATATTACGGCATCGACCTCTATCACGAGCAACGCTTGCCACAGCTCATCGAACAAATGGCACACATTCCTGGCGTGGAGTGGATTCGATTGCATTATGCCTACCCCACTCACTTCCCCATGGACTTGCTCCGCGTTATGCGCGAGAATAACAACGTGTGCAACTACCTCGACATCGCCTTGCAACACATCTCTGACAACATGCTCACCCGCATGCAACGCCACATCACAAAGCAAGAGACCATTGACCTCCTTGTGGCTATGCGCCGCGAAGTGCCAGGCATTACCATTCGTACTACGCTCATGGTAGGTTTTCCCGGCGAGACAGATGCTGACTTTGAAGAACTCATGACCTTCGTACGCGATGCTCGCTTCGACCGCATGGGGGCATTTGCCTATAGCGAAGAGGAAGGCACCTATGCTGCCGAGCACTATACGGACGACGTGCCCGAAGACGTAAAGCAAAAGCGTCTTGACCGCCTCATGCTCCTACAAGAGGACATCGCCACTGAACTCTCTGAAGAGAAAGTAGGCGAAACGCTCCGCGTCATCATTGACCGTGAAGAGGGCGACTACTACATTGGCCGCACTGAGGCCGACTCGCCCGAAGTGGACTGCGAAGTGCTGATAGCTAAGTCTGACGAGCGTCCCCTCACGATTGGCAACTTTTACCAAGTCGAGATTACCGACTCTGAAGAGTTCGACCTCTTTGGAGTGGTACGTTGATTTTTTTAGTTGAAGAGTTAACGAGTAGACGAGTAAGCATGATCAAAAGTAACTTACCCGTCAACATGTCTACTTGTTAATCCGTCAACCAGTAAGAAGAAAAGCATGAACAACAAAGACTTTATCAATGCCCTTGCCACGCAAAATGGTAGCACGGCCAAAGCCATGCAAAAGTGGGTAAATACGCTCACCTCTGCCATAGCCGATAAGCTCGACGACGACACGCAACTCTCCGTACAGAGCTTTGGCACATTCGAGGTAAAGAAAAAGTTAGAGCGCGTAGTGGTCAATCCCGCCACGAAACAACGCAAACTCATTCCGCCCAAATTGGTGTTAGCCTTCAAGCCAAGCACCACGCTAAAGGAGAAAATAAGATAAATGAAGAAAAAGTTAAGTTTACAAGACTTCGCTGAAATCTTAGCACAACGCGAAGACATCGACCGCAAGGCGGCCGATGCCTTTGCGCGCTCTTTTTTCGACATCATTGAGCAAGGACTACAGACCGATAAGTTTGTCAAAATCAAAGGGTTTGGCACGTTCAAACTCGTAGCCGTAAGCGAACGCGAAAGCGTCAACATCAATACAGGCGAACGCTTCCAAATTAGCGGTCACACGAAGGTGTCGTTCACGCCCGACTCTACGATGAAGGAGCTGGTCAATCGTCCCTTTGCCCACTTCGAAGCTGTCGACCTCAACGACGACACTGACACCAAGGAGTTTGAAGTGATTGACGAAGAAATGGAAGAAGAGGCAGACGAAGAGATAGAAGAGAACCAAGCAACCCCTTCAACCGACGAGGTTGAAACCACCGAAGTAGAAGAGCTAGAAAGTGGCGGCGACACGGACAATGCAAGCAACGATAACGGCGAGACAGAGGACGTTGAGCAAGCAACTGACGATGCTGACGAACCAATCGATAACGAAAGCCTCAGCGACGAAACGCCTATCGAAATCATTACAGACCAAGCCCCCAGTCCCACGCAACAAGAAGAAGTCGCTTCGGCTACTCTCAACAAGGAACCTTCGACTACTGAACCCAACATTACACCGACCACCTCTGTAACTGACGGCAATAAAGCAAAAGCCCCCTCCCCCACGGCGCAGACCGAAGCCACTAACACGGCCGCAATCCCCAACAAGCGCCGCGACAGAGAGGACATTGTTGTGACCGAACCCACTCCTATTAGTAATACTCAAGCGACTAACACGACTGCCCCCAAGACAACAACTGTAGAAAGTGCTCCAACGAATGCTACAATGGGTTACACCTACAACGAGGTGCCATCGCCCCACAAACGCAATTGGTGGAAAACGCTCTCACTCATACTGCTCATGCTCGCCCTCATGGCGGCAAGTTACTTCGCAGGCTACTATCGTATGCTATGCCCCACGTGTGACAACTACATATTCAGAACGAAGAGCGAACAACCAGTGCCAGTACCCACGAAAGTGGTGCAACCGGGCCCTGTTGCTCGTCCCGCGTCTGATTCGGATGTAGCACACGCCGACACTGCACAAAAGGCAAATCAAAAGCAAAGTCAGCCCAACAACGGATCTAAGACTCCCAATACGACTTTGCCCGCAAGCGCTCCGACGCAGCAGCCAGCCCAAACTAAACCAAGCCAACTCACAACAACGTCCACGCCACAGCGCCCCAAAACGCACTGCGTTGGAAAAGGCGAAAACATCTACCGCATAGCCCGTAAATATTATGGTGACGATAGCTATGCCCAAAAGATTATTAAGGCCAATAACCTTAAAGATGCCAACACAATTGTTATCGGCATGGAACTTAAGCTACCATAACTCCTGTTCTTAAAGTAGGTGTTCAAAATTAGTTGATATGAATTGGTGCAGTATTTCGTTCAGAAACATAGGTTGAAGAGGGAGCGTAGCGGGCTACGTGACCGATGAAACCTATGTTTCTGGGCGAAAAAAATGCACCAAAGCATATCGACTAATTCTGAACATGATTATATAAACTAATTTTGAATACCTACTTAATAATAAAAAAAACAACTTAAATTTCGGATTTAGCAAGAAAAGGCTAAGTCCGAAATTTGAGTAAATACACGTCTAAGATCTAACGCAAATGAGTAAAAAGTCTGAATACAAACAAAAAAACGAAGCCTTCTTAGCTGCTAAACGACAAGAAGAAGGTGTCAAAGAGTTAGCCAAAGGAGTGCTTTACGAAGTGCAAAAGAGTGGCAATCCACAAGGCCGTCGCCCCGACTTGCGCAGTGTTGTCTGCGTACACTACACAGGCAGACTCATTAACGGCCGCGTTTTTGACGATTCGCGCCGCGAGGGTATACCTGCGGCTTTCCGACTCTTCGAAGTAATCGACGGGTGGCAAATCGCTTTAAGCCAAATGCGACCAGGCGACCGCTGGACCATCTACATTCCCGCAGCCCTCGCCTATGGCAGTCGTACGGACGGCGACATTCCTGGCAACTCTACATTGATCTTCGACGTGGAACTCTTAAGCATTGCCTAACCGCACTATGTCTACTCATAAGCCCGTTCGCCAATCAAACATAGAGTTGCTACGCATCTTCGCCATGCTCATGGTCGTAGCCCTTCATGCTACATTTGAAACGTTTGGCTACGCGCGAGCCTCCGCTGTGCAAGCGCACCCTGGCAGTTGGTTGGGCATCATCACCACAGCATCTGCCTGTCTGGGCAGTGTTGACTTGTTTGTACTCATCACAGGGTGGTTCGGCACTACATTCCGCCCTAAAGGTGCGTTCAAGTTAGTATTACAAGTCGCCTACATATCCATTATAATGACCTTATTTGCCTGGTTAATGGACTTCAAGTTGCCCACTAAAGTCATGGACTACTTCCGCCCATTATGGAGCTATTGGTTTGTGTGTAGCTACTTAGTACTCTACTTGCTCACCCCCGTGTTCAATGCTTTTGTTGAAAGGTCGGACGAGCGATCACTACGCCACTTTCTCATCACCTTTTATGTGTGCGTCATACCTGCCTCGTTCGTCTTTACCGACCTACACAATGGCTTTGCCGCTGTGCCTTTCATGGGACTCTACTTGCTCGGTCGCTACTTGCACCTTTACCTCGCGCCACGCTTAGAACAGGTGAAACCTTGGAAGTTGTTGTCAACGTGGATAGCCTGCATCGCGTTCATGACACTCCTTGTGTGGGGAGCAAGCATGATAGATCAATCCTACACTACCGCAATTATCCCCCTATACGTATCCTACACTAATCCCTTGCTTATTATAGCCTCTGCCTCTTTACTCTTATTCTTCTCACGAATGCACCTTCAAAGCAAGGCAGTCAATTGGCTCGCTGCAGGAAGTTTTGCCGTTTACCTCACCCATCAGCACCCTTTTGTGCGCCAAGAGTATTTCAAACTGGTGCGTCAACTTGATCAACAGACCACCACTTCATTCCAATTCTTTGCCGAAATGGTGTTGTTCATCAGCGCTATCTACCTCTCCAGCGCACTGATAGATTGGGTAAGAAGAGTTGCGTTTAAATGGATTAGACTATAAAGTCATTAAGAACCTCAAGTGCCAGATTTAGATAAAATGCAATTTGTCGAACAGTTACGTAACACACCATTAGGAAGTGTTACGCAACTGTTCGACAAATTGCATTTATAGTTTTCTTACTTCTTCAACTGCAAGCCAATGTACATGCCTTCGTAATTGTTGAGGATAGAACTGATACCACTCAACGAAGTACCTTTTGCCAATACTGAAGCACCCTTCATGAGCGTGAGCAACTTGCTACTCTCAATCAAGAGATTTACCTTGTTGCCCTGCTTCGTGATGCGCGGAGTCATGGAAGCCAAACCAGCTAAGTAAGTCATCTTTATCTTTTTGTTCTTCGTATCAAGTGTGTAAGAACCTTGCAACGTGCGGCCACCAATGGTAGCAGTGTACGTATTGTCCTTATTGAAGGTAAAGCTGCATGCACCTTCCTTGATGCCTACCTTAGCCAACTGCGTGTTAAGTTCGCTCTCTATCTTGTTGGCTGCAATTGCGCCACCGGCTTTAGCCAAAAGGTTCTCACTCTCAAAGGCGCAGTTCGAACCGCTATAGCTCCAAGTCCCTACTAAGTCACTCTGTGAAAGAATAGAACTGCTACTCAACAAGCCACCTAACAAACTGCCTAATACAGAATTGGTCGATGATGATGAACTGCTTGAAGATGATGAAGAGCTACTTGAATCATTCAATGTGCCATTCATCAATACTTGGCCTACGCCTTGAGCCACGCTGCCACCTGTTGTACCACAACTTGAAAGTAAAACGACTCCTAAAAGCAGAGCCAACGAAACGGATAACTTTTTCATTTTAATATTTTGTTGTTTAGTTACGTGTAAAAAATAACTTCCACATTTCTGCGCTTCGCGTTTTTTCTTAAACACGAATTATCGTGAATTATCCACAATTCATAAGCATTTATAGTAATCCGTTTTCCCCAAAAAATGCAGAGTACATATAAAACTGCTGAAGTTATTTTTATAAGTTACTTAGTTTTTTGTTCATGCAAAATTGAAAAAAAACTCCGAGATAGACAACTATCTCGGAGCTTTATAGACCAATGGACTTGTTTTACCGACAAGCCTTTATTTTTACTTTACCAGTTTATAAGTGTGTACGCTGCCGTCGGTCAAGGTCACGCGAACCAATATCGTTTGACCATTAAAGGCTACAATGGGCAAACTGGCTTGCTTGGTACCACCCAAAGTCTGTGCAAAAATCGTGCGACCGTCCACCATAATGGCTTCTGCGCTGCGGAGGCCAAGAGCTGATTGTACAGAAAGATGTCCACCTTCCCACTTTACTTCAGGAGCACCAGTCGTAGCATCTACGGTGACGTCTTTAATGCCTGTCACCTCAATTTCGTGACGTTGGTTTGCATCAGTGTTTTCGACAATTTCGTAAATAGCTGGTACGGTGCGGCCCGTCCATGTCATTTTTACTTGCTTAGCCTTCTGCATTTGTTCTTCAGTAAAGGCTACAGTTACAATGCCACCGTCGCTTACTGCAGCGTCAACATCAGTAAAGTTCTTACCGTCAAGTGAAACGGCAAACTTCAGATTGCCAACCGTTGCAGGGTCGCAGAAGAGGCGCAAATCCTTCACATATTCAGCGCTCATGAGGTTGTAAATGAATTCACCTCCCTTTGTTGTACCTAAAGCATAGCCAGCAGTTGAAGTAGAGCCATTGCCGTCAGTAGCCGTCTGAATAGCTTGATTGTGATTGTCGACCAAGAAAGGAGTAGAATTGGCTACGCTGCCATTCACCTCAATTTCGTGTAAGCGCAACCACTTGTCACATGCCTCTGATACGCGCAAACGTACATAACGTGCCGTAATAGGGGTTACATTGTAGTTGGCATCAGTCGGGACGAAGTCAGTAGCCACAATATTGGTACCATACTCTGACTCTGTACCTACGACTTGATTTTGTGGCAACGACATTGAGTAGTACAATGTATTTGAACCCGCTACTTTCAGCGTCGTCCAATTATTATTGTCGGCCGAAACCTGTACGATGGCTTTCTTGGCATAGTCATCGTTGGTTGTACCCATACAGATACGCACGTTCTTAATCTCAGTTTGCTTCGTCAAGCGAATGGTGTAATCGTCATTCACCTTCTGCGTGCGGTTGATGCAAGTATAGGTATTGTAATTGCCGTCAGCCATTAATGATGCTTCGTGACCGCTCCAAATGCCTGCATTCTCGCTCGTAGGAACGGTAGCTGTCTGCACCTCAGCAGCCTGTGCGTGATACAACTTAATATGCGTTGAACGAATACGTACCGAAACGTTTGCATCGGTTACGTTCTTCACGGCCAAGTAGCGTACAGGCGTGTTCAACGTTGTTTCTGTTTCAGTAATCTGTTGCCATGTTTGACCATCAGCACTTACGAAGGTGCTAAACTGCGCATTGTCGATGTACTCTTCATTAATTTCAAGTGAAGTACACATCATAGCTGCGGGCAGTGCGATACCTACATATCCACCAGCTGGTAGAGTTTTCTTGCCCAACATAGCAAGCGTATAAGCTCCATTATTGTCAGCGATCGAACCTGTCAAATCCTCAACGTTGGTAAATACAGATGCCTCTTTCTTCGTAAAGAGGTTGTTAGCAGCATTTGACTTCAAATAGCTTGAAACGAACGGAGTGAGGTAACGATAAGAAGCGTGCGTCTCGCGTGGAGAGAGGGTGATACCGCTTTCCCCAAATCCAGACATGTGTTGCGTCATGTATTCGCTAGCAGTAGAGAGGCGAGCAGTACCCTTTGAGCTATTCATATAAGTGGTCCACGCTGTCTCAATATCTTCTGATGATGCGCAAGTCAAATAATCCTTTGTCAAAGAGGCCAAAGCGCGCAAACGGAGTATCCAGGGCTTAATGTCGGCATAAAGCAAACGTTCGCCGTCAACGGTTGACTCCTCAAGTCCCGTCATAACATCGCAGTTCGCTACGATATTGTCCATCAACGCATTGAGCGCTGTAGCGTCGCCCTTGCTCTTGTAGTTGTTGATCAACGTGTTGAGTGAAGCAGGATCGTTCTTGCTCAAGTAAGGAGCTAAGAAGCGGTAAGCCTGTTGAGCTGCCTCATTGCCAGGGAAGAGTCCCTTAAACGAAGCCTCCCACGAGTTCAAGTTGTTAAAGCCACGATTGTTCCAACTATAGTCACCAGCTGAGAAGATTGCCGTCTTTGAAGCCTCGCCTTGTTCCATAGGGTTGCAGAGTATGCCTTGGTTGCTGGCCGTCAATTCGTCAGCGATTGACGAGTCATGCACGTTAGGCATATCTACAAAGTTGCTCTTCATATCGAGCGGATAGATTTCGCTCGGACCAGAGCCATTGTCGTTGCAAGGATAGTTCCACCACCAAATGGCTTGGCGGCCAAACCGATTTTGCACTACATTTAAGTCGTTATTGTTGGGCACTGACCACACACCGCCACCGGTATAATATACCGTCACGTTAGAAGGCATCGTACTCAAAGCCTTAAAGAAACGATTGAATTGGTCTTCGCTACCAGCAAAACCACGGCAATAGATTTGTGGTGTAAAGCGAATGGCCTTTACCGTATCTGCGGGGTTCGCACCTGCGGTGTTCCACTTTGCTTCAATGGCTTTCTGAATAGCACCTACGCGGTCGGCTGTAAGTTGCATCGTAGCGTCGTCATTAGGAACGGCAACGTCATCGGCAAAGATAGCAAACTGACGGAAACCTAAATCGTACATTGAAGTGAACTTCTTCATAATGTCGTTTACAGCCGTCGCACTATACATCAAGCTGTTACCTGGGTGAATCGCCCAAACGACACTTACCTTCGTGTCATGCGCTACGGAGGTAAAGTCCTTTAAGTCTTGTTGTGACACATAGCCCGACTTCTTTTGTTGGTCAGTCAGCTTTGTGGGATAAGGTTCGCTCCACTTACCAGAGTGATAGTAGTCACTTTTAGGACCATAGACGTAGCAGTTCATCTTATAGCGCATCATGAAGCGCAACAAGTCTTGACGCACCTCGCCAGCATAGGGTTTGCCATAGAAGCCTTCTATCACACCGCGTTCTTTCAAGTCAGCGTAGTCGTTAATCGTTACCGTAGCTAAGCCTTCCGTGCCATTGTCAAGCATTTGTTCGAGTGAAGCTAAGCCAAAGAAGGTAGCATCAGTGTTTTCGCCCAATACGAGTAATTGTGCCGTGCCATTGCCACCATCGGTGAGCGAAAGAATGTGACGGTCGAATTTTCCCTCTTTAGTCAACACATCGGTTGACAGTCCGAGTTGGGTGGCCAGGGCATTGCCTTGCCCGTTCGCACCATTCACGCCTAAGTAAACATTTGACTCTGTGCTTGAAGCTGCGTCGCTAAAGGTTACAGTTACATTGTGTGCCGCAAAAATATCTTTTACGCGATTACGAGTGGCTTCATCAATGCCATTATCGCAAACGACATTTACTATATTTGTAAAGCTAACGGTACCTGTACCTGCTGTCTGTGTGTGAGGTACAGGATAGATTGTATACTGACCCATCATCGTCATAGGGAAGATGAGAGCAGCCATACCAATAAGTAGGGATTTCTTTTTCATAAAGAAGGGTAAAAAGAAGATTTGTATTATAGGTGTCGCAAATTTACGCAAAAGTTTTGATTGTAATAGTCTTCAAGGACATGAAAGTGTTTGTGAGTGTTTTGCGTCATTAGGATTATTTGCAGTTGGTTGCCCTCTACAAAAAGTTTCAGAACGCCCTAAATAGGCTTTGAAACTTACGTATATTTTACCTGCAGTGTTTTTTGCTTTCATGTTTCATTTTTATGTTTCAACTAATTGATAATCAATACGTTCAGATTATGAAACATCGTATATCTATGTTTCATTTTTAGTTTCAATATTTCATTCTAAAAACACAGTGGAAGAAAAACAAAAAACACTGTGGGAGCGATTCAAAAACACTGTGGGAGCAATTCAAAAACACTGTGGGAGCGATTCAAAAACACTGTGGGAGCAATTCAAAAACACTGTGGGAGCAATTCAAAAACACTGAGGGAGCGCTTTCACGCTCCCTCAATGTTTTTGTTTTTCTCCCACTGTGTTTTTAGAATGAAACATGAAACTTAAAATGAAACATAAAAGTTTTATGTTTCATTTTTATAATGA